>CALZDE010000242.1 GCA_945637225.1 uncultured Selenomonadaceae bacterium | reverse complement strand
TAGTGTAACAATGCTTTATGTACATTCTTTTAACCAAAATAAATATGAAAAATCATGTAATGCTTTTCCGTATGTTTGAGCCAGATAAAATACATACTGTATTTTCTTGAATGAATGTGTTATACTTATACTGGTTTTTTGTGTATATGCCAATTTTTAATTTACAAGGAGGAATTTACTTTGAAATGGTGTGAAGTAAGCATACAGACAAGTCATGAAGCGACTGAAATTATAGCTGAGATTTTTCGTGATTTAGGTGCTGGCGGTGTAGTTATTGAGGACCCTGAGCTGGTTAATGACTACATCACTTCTGGCAAGTGGGATTATACTGATATTCCTATTGCTACCGAGACAGAGGTTGTTACCGAAAAGGCTTATCTGGTAGTGAATGGTGAATTGGAGGGCAGACTTCAGACATTTAAGCAGGAAATTAAGGCATTGGGTGAGCGTGGTGTCAATATTGCACCTGCTATCATTACAACTGCTGAATTGCAGGATGAAGACTGGTCTGATACATGGAAGCAGTATTTCCATACTGAAAAGCCAGGTGACAGAGTAGTTATAAAGCCTACCTGGGAGGAGTATGAGGCAAAAGAGGACGAGGTTGTCATTGAGCTTGACCCTGGTGCCGCTTTTGGTACAGGTACTCATGCTACCACTTCTATGTGCATTAAGGAATTAGAGACTCTTGTAAAGCCTGACGATGTAGTATTTGATATAGGTACTGGCTCTGGTATTTTGTCAATCATCTCTGCTAAGCTGGGTGCAAGGGATATTCAGGCTGTAGATTACGATGATTCTGTTTTGAAGATTGTTGAAGAAAACTTAGAGCAGAACCATGTAGAAAATATTGTTTCTGTGGCTCAGAGTGATTTAATGCAGAATGTCCATGGCAAGGCAAATCTTGTTATTGCAAATATTATTGCAGATATTATCATTCGCCTGTTCCCACAGCTTGATGAGCATTTAGAGCCTAATGGTACACTATTGACAAGCGGTATCATTGAGGATAGAATTGATGATGTTATTAACGCTGGTCAGGAGAATGGCTTTGCCGTAGTAAAACGCAAGGAAAACAAGGGCTGGGCCTGCATAACCTTCAAGCGTGCTAACGAAATTTAATTTTATTAAGGAGTATACTTTTCATGGAAAGAAGACCTATTCCAGTTGATGCGAAGCTTCCATTACTGGAAATGATTCCTCTGAGCCTTCAGCATTTATTTGCTATGTTTGGCTCTACCGTACTGGTACCTATGCTGTTTCAGGTAAATCCTGCTACAATTCTTTTATTCAATGGTATTGGTACTCTGCTTTATTTATTTATCTGTAAGGGCAAAATCCCTGCATATTTAGGCTCTAGCTTTGCTTTTATTTCCCCGGTATTTCTGGTGCTTTCAAAGTACAGCTATGAAGCGGCTTTAGGCGGTTTTATTGCCGTAGGGCTTGTATTTATACTTGTGGGACTTATCATCAAGGCTGTGGGTACTCATTGGATTGATGTGATTTTCCCTCCTGCGGCTATGGGCTCTATCGTAGCGGTTATCGGTCTTGAGCTTATGCCAGTAGCGGCAAATATGGCTGGTCTTACTGCTGAAACTCCAGATATGACTGCTATCGGCGTAGCGGTGGCTACACTGATGATTACTGTACTTGCTTCCGTTGCTTTCAAGGGCTTTTTGTCCATTATTCCAATTCTCATTGGTGTAGTGAGCGGTTATGCAATTGCTTTTTGTGCGGGAATTGTAGATTTCAGTGGTGTTGAAGCGGCTCCTTGGTTCGCTCTGCCTACTATTTATACACCGGAATTTAATACGGATGCAATTATGATTATCCTGCCAGCGTCGTTGGTAGTAGTTGCAGAGCATGTTGGTCACTTGGTTGTTACTGGTAATATCGTAGGAAGCGACCTCACTAAAGACCCTGGTCTTGACCGTTCTATTATGGGTAATGGTATTTCCACTTTTATTTCCGGCTTCTTCGGTTCTACTCCAAATACTACCTATGGTGAAAACATCGGTGTATTGGCTATTTCAAAGGTATTCAGTACTCGCGTGATCGGTGGTGCGGCTGTCTTTGCTATCCTGTTATCCTGTATGGGCAAGCTGGCGGCAGTTATTTCCGCTATTCCTGCACCTGTAATGGGCGGTGTGTCCATGCTGCTCTTTGGTGTAATCGCGGCATCCGGTGTACGTGTGCTGGTTGAGAGCAAGGTGGATTACAACAATCCATTCAATCTTATGCTGACCTCTATCGTTTTGGGTATCGGTGTATCTACTGCTTCTATTACCTTTGGGGCGGTTACTCTGTCCGGTATGTCTTTGGCAACTGTTGTAGCTATTATTCTGAGCCTTATTTTCAATGTATTAGTCAAGCTGAAGGGTAATGCATAACGATTATTCGTGAATTTAAAAACGCTATGAAGCTTGTATTTGCAGGCTTTGTAGTGTTTTTTTATGTACATTATAGTTGGGGTATGGTATAATTCTTTAAAGGCATTTATATTTGGCATAGCTAATGATTGCTTGGTGGATGTGTATGATGTAGGTGATTATTAATGCTACCTATCATACACAGCAGATGAGAGAAAGCTTTGCTAGATAGTAATAATATTGAGAGGTGGTGTTAGTTATGGGGATGATTATAAATCCAGGCAGTGATATGTATGAGCAGGCGTTAGCAACAAATACTCATGTGGACAAATCTGGCTGGTTATGTTATATAAATACTGTAATTTCGACACAGAAAAAATATGTATGCGTAAGCCGTCCACGTCGCTTCGGAAAAACGATGGCTGCTAATATGATTTCTGCATATTATGATTGTACGACAAATGGACCAATATTATTTAAAGATAAAAAGATAATGCAGGACAGTTCATTTGAGGTGCACGCTAATAAATACAATGTGCTTAAAATAAATATGATTGATTTTATGACCTCTGCTAGTAGTATAGAGGAAATGATTACCAATCTGAAAGAAGATATTATAGATGATATAATGGAAGAATTTCCTGATATTGATTTCGGTGATAAGATTAATTTTACTAAGGTAATAGAGAAACTTTATCGCAACACAAAACGTAAATATGTTATTATTATTGATGAATGGGATTGTGTTTTCAGAAGATATAAAACTGATGAAATAGCACAAAGGACATACTTGGATTTTTTGCGTAATTGGCTGAAGGACAAGCCTTATATTGCACTAGGATATATAACAGGAATCCTGCCAATAAAAAAATATGGTGAACATTCTGCACTTAATATTTTTTATGGATATTCAGCAGAAGCACCCTATGAATCAGCTGAATATTTTGGTTTCACAGATGATGAAATAAAGATGTTGTGCAGTAAGTTTTATTTGGACTATAATGAATGCAGAACATGGTATGATGGTTATCGCTTAGCACGAAAAACAGTAATAGATAACAAGCTTATTGATGTAGTATATGAAATATATAATCCAGTTTCTGTAAGTAGAGCAATAGATACTCATGAGTTTCATA
>CALZDE010000241.1 GCA_945637225.1 uncultured Selenomonadaceae bacterium | reverse complement strand
TTGCAAAAGTGGTCGTCAAATTGCAAAAGTGGCAAAGATGGTCCTAGTTTTTTTAATTGTAGGACTAATTTCCTTTACAAAAATATAACTGTTATTGTAAATATTTTGTTATATATCGGTCTTTATTTACATAATTAGTTGACTGAATTATTTAATCCTCATCTGGCTTGCAACGCTTGCATGGAGCATAGCCGGCATCCTTTGCGGCCTTATTATTTTCAAATTCAATCCTCTGAGCCTTCACTGTATCTCCCTGAACCTTTGGACAGCCAGGGCGATGATAAATGCCAGTATAGCTTTCGCCAATGCGGTTTACTTCCTCATGAGAAATATCGTTGAAATCTTCCTGCACTGAGCTTTTATATGCATTAAAACCCACAATAAGTACCACTACCAAAATAATAAAGGGAATTACTTTTTTAATCATAAACAGTACCTCCTGAAACATTTTCTCTATGTATAGTATACAAGAAAATATCCCCACCGACAAGAGCCAGCGGGGATAGAAATTTTAAGATTGTTTAATTACCAGCCAGGAGTACCCAGTGCAGTTGCTACGATAGCTGCGCACAGACCACCACAGAGAGGAGCAATACATGGAACCCAAGCATAACCCCAGTTGCCATCGCCCTTGTTTGGAATAGGCAGGATAGCAAATGCAATACGAGGTCCGAGGTCACGAGCCATGTTCATAGCGTAACCGGAGCAGCCGCCCAGAGAAAGACCAAGAGCTACGATGAGCAGGCCTACAGCGTATGGACCGAAACCAGCTGGCAGAGGACCATTTGGAGTAGCAAAGATCATCATGATGCAGAACATCAGGAAGAAGGTAGCGATAAACTCGGAGAGGAAACCATTGAACTTACCGCCAGTAGCAGTATTGGTAGCGAAGATACCTACCTTGCCGCCAGGAGTCTCGCCCCAATGACCGAGGTAAGCCAGATATACGATGATGGAACCTACGATACCACCAGCCAGCTGTGCAATAGCAGTAGCAAAGAACTGGGATACAGTATAGATACCAACATAGGTCTTAGCGATAGTTACGGAAGGATTCAGGTCAGCCTGTGGTGCACCTAATGCGTTAGAGGTATATACACCTAAAAGAACTGCAAGACCCCAGCCCCATGCTGTACAAATCCAGCCGCCGCCTTTACCATAGGACTTCTCCAAGTTCAAAGTGGCATTTACGCCAACGCCGAATACCATCAGAACCATGGTCCCCATGAATTCGCCTAATAAATTATCCATTTTCCATCCCTCTTTCATAAAAATAATAAACTGAAACGTCTAAATAATTCCGTACCACCTGACAGATCACCAGCCCATCCCCCAATGGACTGGCTTTTCCATCAGATGATTATTTCACGTTATTATTTTTAAATTTTAACCCTACTCTTTAGATTAGTCTTCGTCCTTTAACCAGTTCATAGCGTGCTTAACAGCCTTAGTCCAGCCCTTATAGAGGTCAGCAGCCTTCTGCTCTTCCATAACAGCATCGAAGCGTACATCAAGCTTCCAAGCACTCTTCAGCTCTTCCTTATTCTGCCATACACCAACAGCAAGACCTGCCAGATAAGCAGCACCCAGAGCAGTAGTCTCAGTAATCTGAGGACGGTCAACCGGTACACCTAAGATATCAGCCTGGAACTGCATCAGCAGATTGTTAGCAACAGCACCGCCGTCAACCTTCAGTGAAGCCAGCTTAATGTTGGAATCTGCTTCCATAGCACCTAATACGTCCTTGGTCTGATATGCCAGAGACTCTAAGGTAGCACGTACAATGTGAGCCTTAGTAGTACCACGAGTAATACCGATAATCATACCGCGAGCATTTTCATCCCAGTATGGAGCGCCCAGACCTACGAATGCAGGAACGAGGTATACACCAGCGGTGTCCTTAACCTTCTTAGCAACCCACTCAGAGTCAGGAGCGGAGTCAACCATGCGAGCACCATCACGGAGCCACTGAATAGCGGAACCAGCTACGAAGATAGAACCTTCGAGAGCATACTCTACCTTGCCATCCAAGCCCCAAGCGATAGTGGTAACAAGGCCATTCTTGGACTCATAAATATCAGTACCGGTATTCATCAGCATGAAGCAGCCAGTACCATAGGTGTTCTTTGCCTCACCAGGATTGAAGCAGTTCTGACCGAAGAGAGCTGCCTGCTGGTCACCTGCAGCACCTGCAACAGGAATGCTTGCACCCAGAATGGAAGGAACGGTGTAGCCATATACGCTAGAGGATGGACGAACCTCTGGCAGCATGGACTTTGGAATATTCAGGATACCCAGGAGCTCATCATCCCACTGCAGCTCACGGATATTGTAAATCAGGGTACGGGAAGCATTGGAATAGTCAGTTACATGAGCCTTGCCACCGGTGAGCTTCCAGATTAACCAGGTATCAATAGTACCGAAAATCAGCTCGCCAGCTTCAGCCTTTGCACGGGCACCCTCTACCTTGTCAAGAATCCAGGTAATCTTGGAACCGGAGAAATAAGCATCAATAGTAAGACCGGTCTTATGCTTGAACTTCTCCAGCATGCCTTCCTGCTTCTTCAGTGCTTCGGTAATAGGTGCAGTCTGACGGGACTGCCATACGATTGCATTGTATACAGGACGGCCAGTATTCTTATCCCAAACAACTGCAGTCTCACGCTGATTGGTAATACCAATTGCAGCGATATCGCTAGCTGAGAGGCCACTCTGCTCCAGAGCTTCCTTCATTACGGTGCTCATGCTAGACCAGATTTCATCTGCATCATGCTCAACCCAGCCTGGCTCAGGGAAATACTGAGTGAATTCCTTCTGAGAAACGCCCACGATCTTGGAATTCTCATCGAAAATGATTGCTCTGTTTGAGGTGGTACCTGCGTCTAACGCCATTACATACTTCTTTGCCATTGTTATAATCCCCCTTACTAAATCCAGTCAGCTCTACAAAATAACCCAACCATTCCCCAATCAGTTGAATATTGTAAATTGTCTGACACTTAACATTTATGCTTTATTTAGCACTGCAACTGACTGCCGGCAGGAAGCTGCTCCCGAAACAGCCTTATCCCGCTATGAAGCTAAACGCCAATTTGCTTCTAATCAGCCAATTCTCAGTGCTAAATTAATAACATCAATCTCTACAAATCAGAATAACAAATAGTAATTCTAATCTACTAAAATTCTTTCAAAATTTTAATGTAATTTTGAAAGTTTTTGATTATTTTTGAAAGATTTCATATGTTGTATTTTAGTGATTCACACTTGTAAATTACACATAATTCGTATATCTGTACTATACAACATGAACATAATTTCACATTTTTTCATGTCACAATGTGTATTGTTTTCTAGCTTGTTTTTGTTAATTTTACAATATGTTCATCACATTTATTATTATACAACAAACTTCCGTAATAATCAAGTGTTTTATTTATAAAATCAATTTTTTTTAGAAGTTTTTTTGATTATTTATAACGCCCTCAATCATGAAAATGCAACAAGCATTTTCTTCCTATGACAG
>CALZDE010000240.1 GCA_945637225.1 uncultured Selenomonadaceae bacterium | reverse complement strand
ATCATTAACGACGCTTATAAACATTCCTGCCAGCAGTCTTATTATTTTTCTCTTTTTCCTTCTCCTGCTCGCGAATAGATTCCAGAAGCTTCTTTGTAGAGTCATATGCCTTAGGAGCCAAACGGCGCAACTCAGTATATGCCATAAGCTTGCTGATATACTTCTTTGATTCTTCAAAATGATTCATGCGGTAATGAATTGCCGCTATGAGGTACAGCAAGTCATACTCGGTCATATTTCCCTGAGGATACAGCTCGGAAAGACGGGAACGCTCGTACATATCAACAGCCTTCCCCATATATTCCATCTCCATATCCTTTTCCTCAGAAAAACGGTAGAGCCAGGCAATACGCAGATAAATACCTGCCTGCTGGTAAAGTGACATATCCCTAAGCTCGGCAAATAGTCTTGCAAGCCTGTAGGAAGCCACTGCATCTGGCATTTGTCTTTCTTCCATAAAAACGAATTTTACCTTTTTTTCTTCCAGCACCTTACGAATTTTGTCCTGATGCTTTTTAGGCATAACAGCTAAGAAATTCTTCTCGTCTCCAGCAAAGCCACAATGCTCACATACCCAGATATGGTAATAATATGGATTAAATCCCTTTTTATAATGAGAACAAAAATCTTCATCAACACTTACAACAGGCAGTTTAGCTTTCAGCTTAACCACTCTTGTGCTATTTTTACATATAGGGCAGGTTTTGTTTACAATAAAAGTAAACTCAGATGCCATAATATCCACCCTTTCTGAAACCTTAATAAGTTAATCATTTCAATTATAGCACATTTAAACAAGGAAATAAAGAATTTATTTGCGATTATTATGCAAAAAAATAAAACAGTGAGAGCCTAAAAGCTCCCACCGCCAAAAATCATTTCTTATCTTTATCTTTATTTTTCTTTTTATTCTTTTTCTTGTCCTTTTCAGCCTGTGCCGCTTTTGCCGCCTGATCAGCTGCATACTTCTCAGGATTATCCTTGGAATCAATGTATTCCTGCTGCTGCTGGGCTATCTTATCCTGAAGCTCCTGATGAAGGTCACCTCTGGTACGAAGTGCTAACTCCAGCTGATGACGCTGGGCATAGTCAAGAACCGATGTGAAGAATATCTTTTCAAGGTTTTTATCAGACATTTCATCAAGCTTCATAACAGTATCGGGCTTGAAGGATTCAATAGTTGTCCAAGTGGAATCAAGATAATGTGCCTGACCGATAGTTACAGTACGGCTGGAAATTTTTATTTCAGCAAATTCAGACCGTCCCACCAGATCACCAAAGCCATTCAATGACTGCATGTGCCAGCGTCTTTTATCTACGGTATCTTTTATCTGAACAGGATCATATACCTTCAGCACAGGAACAATTAATGTGTCCAGGTCTATTTCACCATTGACAACTTTATAACAAATCTGTTCCTGATTAAAATAATACCCCATTCTTGAAGACGACTGTACCCATTTAAAAATTTTCTTGTCTACCTTATGGTCATTTATTTCAGCTTCAACTATATTTACATCAAATACTGCACAATTTCCTATCAAAAGAGAAGCTGCCAAAGCTAATGCGGTCCCTCTGCCTTTCATCGAAATCCCCCTCAATACAACTTTACTTCATCTTCTTCCTCAATAATAATATTTTATGACACTCAAATGAAAAAACTATAAATAAACTTTTAAATTCCATCCTGATACTTAAACATGCCGTCAAGCTCGTATGGTGTCTCCTGATATACGTAGTAGTTCAGCCAGTTTGCAAAAAGAAGATTTGCTACTGAACGCCAGCGTACAATAGGATACTTCGTAGGATCATTGTCAGGATAATAATTAACAGGCACACCTACATTCGTCATGCCAGCCGCCATATCTCTGTCATATTCAGCCTTTAAGGTAAGAGGGTCATACTCAGCATGACCTGTAATAAAGAACTGACGTTTCTCAAGATTAGCCACGATATAAACACCAGCCTCATCATCAGATTCAGCTAGAATAATCAGCCCTGGTACCTTCAGAATATCCTTACGGTGAAGCTCAATATGACGAGAATGAGGTACAAAGAACTCATCATCAAATCCACGGAGAAGCTTTTCTGTCTCCACACAGCGATGATGACTGTAAACACCAAACACCTTTTTGTCAATGCGGTGGAAAGGAATGCCATAATGATAGTAAAGACCAGCAAAACCGCCCCAGCATACGTGGAAGGTAGACCAGCAATGAGTACGGCTCCACTCCATTATCTCACATACCTCTTCCCAATATGCTACTTCCTCATACTCAAACTGCTCTACAGGAGCACCAGTAATGATAAAACCATCATACATCTTATGGCGTACTTCAGCAAATGTACCATAAAATTCCGTCAGATACTCCTTTGATGTATGGGAAGGCACATAGGATTCAGTATATATAAAATCCACTTCAATCTGCAAAGGTGAGTTACCCAAAAGTCTTAAAAACTGGGTCTCTGTTACAGATTTATTTGGCATGAGATTCAGAATGAGAATTTTCAGCGGACGAATATCCTGAGTATAGGCACGATCAGCATCCATTACGAAAACTCGCTCCTGTTCAAGAATGTGTGCCGCTGGTAAATCCTTCGGTATTTTAATAGGCATTATCTTTTCACCTCAAAAGTTTCTTTAATTTAATTTATAACGGTATACCCAATCTGGATGGTTCTGAATGTAGGTCTTCAAAGTTTCTAAAGCCTGTGCATCCTCACTGCCCTCAGAAAAACCATGGTACATACCATCTACGTTCTTTGAATAATCCTGCCACTGACGGACTGGGTCCCAATGCTGATAACGGTTTATCTTGCCGGCACCCTGCTTGATATTGACAGTACATTTCTGGAAACGGATTTCCTTTACATTGCCATCAGCGTTCTTCTGTACCTGCCACTTCCAGAAAATAACATCGTCACCCTTCATGCGAATAGTGGTAGTATCTGCCATAGCGGAAGAATTAGAGCCATCCTCCAAAGTATTGTTCCAGAGAGTAAGCCAGCGGTCAGCAGCTTTGCGACGCTCAACCTCACCAGCACCAAATACCTTGTCTACAATAATAGCATAAAAATCCTCATCAAATTCCTGAGAATTCATTTCCTTTGGCTTAACAGGATTATAGTCCTTATGCCAAAGCACCTTATCTTCAGCATCATAGAAAGTCTCATTGATATAGCTCAGCATACGGTTCTGAGGATTTATTTCCACCTGTGCCAGACTGTATCTCAGCTGTAATGGAGAAATATCAGTAATTCCATAATTAGTCAAGGTCTCCTGTGCCCCCTCTGGAGCATAGTCAGTCCTTGTCCATGCAACAATCTTATAAGCAGTATCTCCAAATTTATCTGCTGTCACCTTGTCAGGAGCATAAAATTTGCTGTACTTGGAATCAGAGCTAATCCAATACCAATCTGACTCATTTGGCATGGCATAAACTGTACACATGGCAAAAACACTCAGCATTAATATAGACAATAAAATTAATATTTTGCTTTTCAATGTAATCCCCTCCTAAAATA
>CALZDE010000239.1 GCA_945637225.1 uncultured Selenomonadaceae bacterium | reverse complement strand
CGGTGGAGCATATCTCCATCGTCGTTGAAACGCTGTCATAGGAAGAAAATGCTTATTGCATTTTCATGATTGAGGGCGTTATAATGGGGGACGTTTTAATGAAAAAGATTTTTATTTTGTTGATGTCTTTACTGATTTTAGGTATATCCAGTGTCTGTTCAGCTGGTATGATGGAGGACCCGATAGCAGTTCTTCCTGTGGGAATTAAGGCAGAGATTTCCCGAAGCATAAGCCGTGCTGAGACAGAGAGAATTTCTGGTATTCTTCGTGATGAAATGGAAGATTCGGGCGTTTTTTACAATTGGGTGGAAAGAGAAGATGTTATAAGGGCTTTTGATGAGCAGAGATTTCAAATGTCTGGCATGGTAGACCCTTCTACCGCAGTGTCAATAGGTAAAATGATTGGTGCAAAGTACATCGTCATTGGTAATGTTACTGGTCTGACTAGAGAAGGCGGTACGGTATATTCTCATGTTTCAGTTAAGATTGTGGAAGTAGAGACAGGACGTGTTTCTGTCGGTGGTCGCGGTGATGGCAAAAAGAGCGGTGGCGATGCTGTGTATAGGTCAATTGAGCAGGCGGCTATGGATGCCATAAATGGCGAAAAGGGTATCATGGTGAAGCTGGGCTTTGGCAAGAGAAGGTAATAGGAGCAATTTACGATGAAAAAGATAATTTTATTAACATTTTTCTGTGTATTTATGTTTTCTTCAGCTGTTTTTGCAGCACCGTTTGCTTCCAGCTCCAATGGGCCGGCAGTTATGGTTGGCGAGGTTCATTGTTATGGTCAGTATGACCTTAGTCAGTTTGTGGACAGATTGCAGATTGAAATTTCTGAGAAATTACAGGATTCGGATAAGTTTCATGTCGTGGGCGGTACTCCTGATAGTGCTTTGATGAAGCAGGTGCATATGAATGCAATTGTACGTGGTCATTTGTATGACAGAGGTGTCAGTGGCCCTGAGCTGATAAAGTATGCGAACAGTGTGCTGGGAAAATCTTACAGGCCTACGGATGCTGAGATTGAAGCAAAAATGAAATTAGCAGGCACACCTTATTCATTAAGTCCAGATGTAGCGGCGGCTGTCAAGGATTATGCAGAACGTGAGGGCGTTGATTACTTATTATTTGCCAACCTTAATTATGTAGAGGTTTGGCTGAGAAATTCTATTTTTACTGTTAATACATCGGATGCGTTTCGTGGCAAGTCCGTAGCTACCAATGTTGAATATTATTTAGTAAATGCTAAAACAGGCATGGCCTATGATGGTGTCAGCAAGGAAAAAACAACTGCCGAGCAGGTAAATATGTTCCTGATCTCTTATGGAAAGGGCATGGATATGGGCATGGTGGTATCTGGCATTATGGATAAGCATGTAAAGGCTATTTCTAAGAAGATAGCTTCCAATGGCATTAAGGCTTTACAGTAAGAGGCGCATTATGATGAAGTTTAGAATAGGTATTCTTTTGCTTTTATGCATGGCTTTTTCCTGTATATTTTTACCGAAGGCGGATGCTTATACATTTGCTTATGCCGGACTGTATAACAGGGTGGAAGTCACCAGTGTCGATGATGACAAGGTAGAGCATAATGTCGATGTTGCTACGGAGGAATTTGTTTCCGAAATTGCTGACCCACGTAAAAATATTGAAGCGATTGATTCTACTCCTGATGTTACCTTACAGCGTTATAATGAAATGAAGTTTCAGCTGCAAAGCGGAATACAGCCTGTTGAATTTAAGGAAATTGACGCTGATTATATTATCTATGGCAGTGTTGATTTCATAGCAACTGGCAACAGCAAGCAGGGATTAATGTTGATTAATGGTTCATCAGATACCTTGCGTGTGGATATGTCATTGAAGATTATTGAGAAAAAGACAGGAAAGCAGGTATTTGCGGCAACTGGCAGGGGCGAAGAGCAGATGAAGGGAATGGCTCTTGGTGGTAGCCGTTCTAAGCTGGTTAAATATGGAGCTAATTCTTTTTCTTTGGAAACATATCATAAGGCAGTAGAAAAGGCAATGCTTCAGATGGCGGAAAAAATTAAGAAAAAAATATAGCTAAAAGTGGAAATCATTAAATTTATTTTATGGGGAGATGCACAAATGAAATTAAAAGCTTTGGTTGCAACAGGTCTGGTAACACTGATGGCACAGGGGACCGCACTTGCCTATGACATTATGTGGTTTGACAGAAATGCAGGGATTGATACCTTTAGAAAGGTAATGGTTTATCCTATGGCGGAAGGAAGCAGAGATAATTTCTTTCCTGACAGTAACGGTAAATTTGGCAAGTACAACTACGAGCTTCACAAGAGACTGACTCGTCATGCCAAGGGCATTACTTATTATGAATTGTTTGATGGTATTGATGAAAAGGAAAAGATGGGTTCTGCTGTTTCAAAGGCGGATCGTGACAAGCTTTTAATGAAATTTCCATCGGAAAAGGACAGGGCAGCGGCAATATTTGATGCAAGTGGTGCTGATGGCTATATAGTTCCGTATTTCAGACAGCGTAATACAATTACTGACTATTCACCAGCTGCTTATGTTACCATCAGAGTAAAGTCGTATACGGAAGTAAGGGATGCGCCTAACAGGAATTACGATGGCACTACCAGCTATACAAAGGATGAAAGATACTGGGATGAGACTGTTTATGTTCCAGAGGCGTATCTGACACGTTATGTTAAAGCGTTAGAATTTACTATGTTCAATGAGGAAGGCAATAAGGTTTTTACCTGTCTGAATAGACGTCATTCTTACAGTAGGGATTTTGATGATGAATACAAGGATATGAAGGATGATTTTGCGGATGATTTGAAGGATATAAAGAAAAATAAGGAAGTAATGAAGCATCATGAAAAGAATAAGTCAACCTTGAAGCTTAAAATTGGTAATTTGTCACTTCCTTCTAACGTAGGAAATGATGAATATAAGCTGAAATCATGCTGGTATTTATTCAAGACTCATGCTCTGCGTATGAAAAATATGAAGGTAGTAGAGGGAAGCGATGCTTCGACTGCACAGTATTATGTTGATGGCAGTATAAGCAGATATGACTTTACGCCTCAGTGGGTTGCGCCTTATGCGACTTCAAGTGACAGAATTGCCTGGTCAAAGGAGCAGAAGTGGAGAGACAAAAATAATAAGGAGCACACTATGGTAACAACTCATTACGAACCACAGGTAACTCCTCATCATGGTTATTATTCTTTTGACAGTGCAGCCAGTGTAGGTGCCGACCTTACAATGTATGACGCTCGTACTGGAAAAGCGGTTCTTTCTAAGTCATACTACGAGACTGATGACAAAGAGGTTGATTGCGTAACTCACATCATGAAGGACTTCTTTAATAAAGCGGATAAGTATGCAAAAAAGCAGATGAAATAAATATATTTGTGCAGGAAATTTTCACAGAAAAAAGTCAGTACTTATGATGGTACTGGCTTTTTGTAATGATTGACATAGTTTATAAAAGAGTGTATCATTTTATATAGTAAGAACTTATTTCTGGTATGTCAGCAGTTTGTTGTGGAGAGC
>CALZDE010000238.1 GCA_945637225.1 uncultured Selenomonadaceae bacterium | reverse complement strand
ATTTCAAACTTTAATTCCTTCAAAGTTACATTTAAGTCAGTATCAGCTACTACCTCTGCAGTATAATAGCTGTGAGCAGGATAAAGCACATCACCGCTCTTAGTAAACTTGCCAACTACGAGACCAGCCTCTTCATTATCATCATATAAATCATTCTCATTATGATATTTGAGAGGAACAACAACATGGTTAATAGTTTCTACAGAATCAATAGTAAAAGCCATCTTTATCTTGCCCTTATTATAATTCTTAAAATCCTGCTGTACAATATGCCCCTTTACCTCACTGCCAGCTGGCACTACTATAACATCATTAATAACTATATTATCCTTCAAGGTCATTGAAACAGTCTGCTCTCCAACCTTAGCATCAAAATCCTTATCGAATTTCAATTCCTTTTTCAGTTCTACAGTAACTACAGTTCCTTTTGGAATATATGCGTGGTCACTAGGTACAGTAGAAACCTTAACTGGAGAATTGTTGCTCTTGCTTCCCTGTGCAGCCGCCTGAATGTCAGCATGAATATCATATATACTTGCCTCTGCAGTATATAATGGAGCCATTATTGCCAGAGAACATAACGCTAATGAAATTTTCTTAACTAAATTATTCATTTTACCTCACCTTCACAAATACTATTTACATTTACTTTATAACTGCCATTTTTTCCAAAAACAGCGTTTCTATAAAAGCTTCCAGCTTTCCGTCCTCAATACTTGGTACATTTTCCATAGGTATAAAACCGCCAGCCATGAAGGCATGACCGCCTCCATTGCCTATTCCCTTCAATGTTTCTGAGGTCAGCACACCGGAATTAACCTCTGGAAGCATAGAACGTACAGACAATTTAATGCCATTCTGCCTTATCGCATATATGATAACCACATCTACTTCCTCTACAGACAGCATAAAGTCTGACAAAGAAGCAATCAGCCCATCCGGACAGGCAAATGGAATTTTAGAAAATGCTACACTGTTATAGAAATGAATATTTCTGATTGCAGTACCGTAAGCCTTTAAATCATCGTAAACAAGATTATTCGTTTCCAGCCTATGCAGAGCGTCCCTGTCAACCAAAGGGAACAGATAATAGAATGCTTCTATATCCCTTTCTGTCACACCTCTTGTAAAGTGCATGGTATCCATTTTTATACCATACAACAAAGCAGTTGCCGCTAATTTTGATGGCTGAATTTCCATCGCCCGAAAATGCTCCGTCATCAAGGTAGCACAGGCGCCTACCATTTCTACCTGCTTAAATTTATACTCTATTTCTTTAAATGTAGGATGATGATCAATGCAGGCAATTTCATCACCAATAAAGTCTGTTATATTTCCAGCCCATTTCTGACTGTCGACACAGATAATATAATCCTCGGAGTTCATTATATCAGAAAGTTCGTCTGCCTGATAAATCTTTACTCCTGTCATTTCAGAAAGCTTGGCTGTACTTACTCTGTCTATTTGTCCATCGCAACAAATACGAGTCTCAACTCCCAGCTTGCCCATAAGCTCATGCAGAGCAAAGGCACTGGAAATTGCATCAGGATCAGGAAAATTGTGAGTCTGAATAAAAACCTTATGATTATGGCATATATCTACCAGTTGCCCAAAATCCGCCACTGATAACTCCTCCTAAAACTTCTCGATATGATCCCTTTACAACTCAATAAGCTGTTTAGGACTCTTTGTCAAAACTTCACGTCCATCTTCGGTGACAAGCACTGTATCTTCAATACGCACTCCGCCCCAGTCAGGAATATAAATACCAGGCTCTACAGTAATAAGTGTATTGATTGGAAGGCTCTTGCATTTACTGAAGCGTGATAATCTTGGTTCCTCATGAATTTCAAGGCCAAGACTATGACCTAAACCATGTCCAAAATATCTGCTCATGCCAACTGCCTTGCCATTGCTGTCGAGTTCTTCAACAGGCAATCCCATATCTGCCAGTATAGGGCCACCTTCCTCGTCAAAGCACTTGCGTACTGCCAGATCAACAGATTTTCCTGATACACCCGGCCGTACCTTTGATACACCTAATAACTGACCTTTTAAAACTAGATTATAAATATTCCGCTTGATGTCATCAGCCCAGCCTACGCATACGGTACGGGTAATATCCGAATGATACCCCTTATACACCGCACCAAAGTCCATCGTTACCAGATCGCCCTTTTCGATAACCTTGTCACTGGCAGTGCCATGAGGCAAACTTCCACGCTTACCTGAAGCTACAATAGTAGTAAAGGCAGGACGTTCAGAACCCTTCACAC
Organism: uncultured Selenomonadaceae bacterium; assembly: GCA_945637225.1. GTDB lineage: Bacteria > Bacillota > Negativicutes > Selenomonadales > Selenomonadaceae > CAMCDL01. The sequence goes on along the minus strand of CALZDE010000238.1, from coordinate 1,279 downwards.
GCATGGCATTTTCCATAAAGGCCGCTACTTCCTTCTCCTTCAAGCCAGAGCGGAGATAACTGAGAACTTCCGCAAATGCCTTATCACTGATAGACACAGCTTTTCTGATATACTGAATTTCTTCATCTTCCTTGACAGCACGAAGCTCATCAAGCTTTACAGACTTAGTGAGAGAAATGCCACTCATCTTACGCTTTAAGGCCGCATAAGCATCATAAATCAGCGCACCACCCTCAAAGCCTACTTTCTTATAACCTTCCTTAACAGATAATTCTGCCACCGCCGTCAGAAGACCTTCAGTCTGCTCTACAATCTCATACTCAGGACATTGCTGAACAGCCTGCTCCGTATAGCGGAAATCTGTCACCAAAAAGGCTTTCTGCCTTGAAATCACTAAAAAGGTGCTGTCACCGGTAAAGCCACTGAAATAATGCAGGTTTACTTCTTTATTAACAAGAACTGCATCAAGTTTTTCCTCTTCTAAAAGCTCCCTTACAGCCTCTATTCTGTCGTAAATCATGTCATCACCCCTCACCGCACTGGGAAAGTATTTAAAATTACTTTTTTAATTTACGGATAGCTACCGCCATAGCACCATAGTAGCTGTCAACGCCAAAGCCTAAAATCTGTCCCATGACCACAGGAGCAATCACAGACTTGTGGCGGAACTCCTCACGGGTATGAACATTAGAAAGATGAACCTCTATCACAGGCACCTGAATAGCGGCAATAGCGTCACGGATTGCAATACTGTAATGAGTATACGCTCCCGCATTGAGAATGATAAAATCAAATTCCTTATTAGCCTGCTGAATCCAGTCCACCATAGTACCCTCATGATTAGACTGACGGCACTCCACCTCAACGCCAGCAGACCTTCCCTGCTCCACCAGCATAGCATTTACATCTGCAAGAGTCTCATGACCGTAAATCTCAGGCTCACGAGTCCCCAAAAGATTTAAATTGGGTCCGTGTATAACAAGTATCTTACTCACTAAAATCTGCTCCTTCGTATGTATTTCTTACCCAAAATCACCCGTAACATAGTATACCATAATTCATTAATAAAATAAAGGGTACATAGAAAAATTTCCCATAATGCACCCTTTATTTTTTAAATTTTTTTACTTTTTAATTGTAACTCTGCCCTGAGGAACAGCATATTCCTCACCGATAACACCATTTAATTTTTCCTTCAGGAAATTTTCTACGGTTTCTTCATCTACATAGCCAATACTCTGCTTATCCATGACTGCACCCTTTTCGCAAAGACCTGCAT
>CALZDE010000237.1 GCA_945637225.1 uncultured Selenomonadaceae bacterium | reverse complement strand
GGAAATGTTCAAAATCCTATGCCACAGGGAAATAACAATGCCAATACAAGCAATCTGACTCAGAATAATAGCGGTCAGAACACTGCAAATATGCCTAATAGCAGTAATATCCCTAATAGTGCTAATACCGCAAATGGTACTAATGCAGGAAATACTACTTTAACAAATAACACTGGCAATACCAATAATACAGGTAATGCCAATAACACTAGTAATGCCAATAATACATCTAATACCCAAAACAATCAGGGGATGGTGCCTCGTCAGGAGGAACCGGGAGAGAATACCTTGTTTCAGCGGATTTTCAATCGCCAGAGCGGTGGTATGGAGCCAGGGTCTATTGCTCATATGCTAAAGACGAAAATGCAGCAGAAGATGAGTCTCCATCAGAATGTATTTCAGAATAACACAGCCAATCTCAATGCAATGAAGGATATGGCACAAATGCTTTTAAGAAATACCACACTCACGATGAAGGATGCACAGCTTTTGCGTGGCTTTGTCAATGGTCATCAGGGCAGTCTCAACATGCAGGATGTAAAACAGCTTAATCTTCTTCTTCGTATGGTGCAGGGAAATGTACCAGCGGCACTTCAGCAGGCAGGTCAGCAGCAGGGCATGGAGGATTTACCGCGCCTGTGGGCTTTTATGCAGTTATGCGAAATGGCTACCTTGAAGAATATGAAGGAAAAGGACTTGAAGAGCGCAAGCAAACAGCTCAGTACCTTTGTAAATTCTATGAAAGGCTCCATGCAGAGTCAGGGTACATTTCAGGCAGATGGGCAGAAGTCAATTAATTTCATGATACCGCTATTCTTTGGCAGTGCAGAGGAAAGCTATCCAGCCTATGTTCATATTTATGACGATAACAATGCCAAGGGGCCTGATGGTAAAAAACATAAGGAAACATGGCTCAGAGTCTGTGTTTTGACGGATAATATCGGTGCGGTAGAAATGACCTGCTGTCTTTTTGACGGTCAGAGCCTCAGCATGAGAGTGCTTTTCTCCGAGGATAATGTGGTGAAGGACTTCAAGGAGGTTCTTCCAGAGATACGTAAATCATTGAACAATACACCAGTTACATTGACTGATGTAAGAGTCGGAACTATAGAAAATCCAATGGGATTTGAGGATGGCAAGGTAGATAAGACGAGGTGAGAATAGATGGATAGTCAGGAACTTAGAGACGATGAGGAGAAAGAAATTCAGGAAAAAAAGAAGGCTGTTGCGCTGAAGTATAATCCTCAGGCTAATATGGCACCAAAGGTCGTAGCCAAGGGCAAGGGGCATGTAGCAGAAAATATTTTGGCAGTAGCACAGAAGAATGCTGTTCCAGTCTATCAGAATAAATCTCTTGTCAATATGCTGATGGCATTAGAGCTTGATAAGGAAATTCCAGCAGAGCTTTATACCACCGTTGCGGAGGTTTTGGCCTACGTTTACCGAATTGACAAGAAGCACAAGAAGGATACCTTGCCACCGATAAGAGGACTTTAATTTATGATGAATACAAAAGCAATAGGCGATAAAGGGGAAACCATAGCTGTTAATTATCTTACCAATGCAGGCTATGTTATTTTAGAGCGCAATTATCGTTGCCGAATGGGTGAGATAGACATAATTGCCAGATTTGGCGATGTATTAGCATTTATCGAAGTAAAAACCAGAAGAACAGACAGATTTGGTCGCCCCGCTATGGCAGTAGATTATAGAAAACAACAGAAAATCGTGAAAACGTCACGGTTCTATTTGCAGTATAAGGGATTAGAAGGGTGTCACTGCCGTTTTGATGTGCTGGAGGTTCTAGGAAGCATTGGCGGTGCATGGAGTATTAATCACATAAAGAATGCATTTGAAGCAGGTTAATTTTAGATAGGTGAGAGAGAAATGGAAATAGATTTAAAGAAAGTTGTGAGCTACATTCACACTGATTTAAGCCGGCAAAATGTCAGAGCCGTTATCAGTGACTTGTACCCAGAGGAAACCCTGTGGCGAAATCTTCTTAGCAGTGTAGTAGCTTGTGGCATCGTGAAGGAAATCCAAAACACACCTGTTATCAGCAGACAACGATATAACGTTTTTGTCAAAAGACTGTTAGACGAATATGGCATACAGGAAAGCTACGTTCATGAAGCCTTAGGGAAGTGGATTGAGATTTACAGCAAGCTGGATAAGGATGTAGAGCCAAAAGTTATTGAAGTACCAAAACCAGTACCAGTATACCCAAAGAAAAAACAGGCACCTCAGCCTGTCAACGGAAATTATGGCGATTTTGAATTAAATTTACTGAGTCAGGATACCGCTGAAATAAAGAAATTCATTGGCAAGGAACAGCTGGAAATGACTATTCCAAATGTAGTAGGCGGCAAGAGAATTATCGGTATTTCTGCTAATGCCTTCAGTGAACTGTCTTTGGTGCGAAAAATCAATATTACGGAGGGCATTCAGTATCTAGGAAGAGATTCCTTCTGCAAGTGCCGTAATTTGCATGAAATAAGCCTGCCTGATACGGTGAGCCAGCTGGGAAGCGGTGTTTTTTCACATACGGAGCTTGACTCTATCGAACTGCCACCACAGCTGACATCTCTGCCTGACGGAATTTTCCGCTTCTGTGGCAATCTCCGTTCCATAAAAATTCATGGCAATATCAATCTTATAGCAGATTATGCCTTCTTTGCCTGTATCGGACTGGCAGATGTGACTGTCAGCGAAGGTGTGGAGTATATTGGAAAAAATATCTTTGACCGTTGTGAAAAGCTAAAGAGAGTAGCATTGCCACGTTCCTTGAAGATGATTTCCGGTACATTGAAAGACCACTTTTTAAGTAAGTTTAACCCAGAGCCTGAGGCACCAGAAAGCTTTACAATAGCCTGCTATCAGGGCTCTTATGCCATGACCTACGCCAAGGCACATGGTTACAGTGTAGAGGATTTGGATGAAGTTAGTTAGTTTTTAGATATATGGTGATGAAATAAAATGAAAATTGTAGTGGGAATAACAGGGGCTAGTGGTAGCATATATGGTATCAGACTGTTGGAAGTATTAAAGTCTTTAGGACATGAAACACATCTGGTAATCACAGACAGTGGTCAGCAGGTAGTTGAATATGAATGCGGAAAAACGATGGAGGATTTGGAAAAACTGGCATATAGAGTTTATGACGTTCATAATATAGGTGCGGCTATTGCCAGCGGTTCCTTTAGGATGGATGCTATGGTGGTAGTGCCATGCTCAATGAAAACAGTGGCTTCAATTGCAACGGGTGTTTCAGATAATCTTCTAACAAGAGCGGCTGACGTTACCTTGAAGGAAGCAAGACCTCTGATTGTGGTGCCACGTGAGACACCTATGCATGCAGGTCATTTGGAAAACCTTCTGAAGCTGACTCATTTAGGCGCAAGGATACTGCCAGCCTGCCCAGGATTTTACCATAGACCAGAGACGATAGACGATATAGTGAACATAATGGTAGGCAAGATATGTGATGCCCTTCGCATAGATACTGATCTGTTTAAGCGATGGGAGTAATACTAAAAAACCACCATGCATTTCTGCACAGTGGC
>CALZDE010000236.1 GCA_945637225.1 uncultured Selenomonadaceae bacterium | reverse complement strand
AAAAATATACACTGTTTGAACGTCTGATTTGAATTGTTGTAAATCCTTCTTCCTTCCAGTTTTCAATTTTCGCTACAATTTTATAATTATCGTTATTGGACTGATAGGATATATAATCTGTTTGGACATTTACAGTACGGCCGTAGTACAGCTTCCTATAAAATTGGCATGAGCTGGCAACAGGTGACATATTATTTAAGTGAAATATTCTTTGCAATTCATAGAGACGGTTTTCTCTTAAGCTGTTCCAGCAGATGGTATAAATCCCCATTAAATTTCTACCTGTTTTATCGTAAACAACATAAGTAGAATCATTTTGTGGATTATTGGTAATGCGGTAAATATTGTAGGCATAGTTATTATTATCAGAAGCTTCCTCGGTGGCAGTATTTCCATTGGCATAGATGCTTTGAATTTTTGAAATAGGCATGGATGATAATGGTAGCGGAGTTTCTAAAACTGTATGCTTGTTTCCACGTAAAACCTGAGTAATTGTATCCGACTGATATTTAGGGAAATTTGGCATAGGCGTGGTATTTTCTGTATAGTCAGGATAGCTGTATGGTTCGCCTATATTTATATTATTATGTGTATTGTTATTTGGCTCGGTATAAACATGATTGTTAGCATTTCTCTGCTTTTCTATATAGGCATCCACTAGATTTTCTAAGGTGGAAGTATCTACCTCTGCTACTATATGAGCATGGCACACCCATTTATCAGCGCTGGGAGTTTCAAAAGTGACTTGCTGATTTAATACCTTTATGATACTGGAGGTAATGCTCTTTATTTCATCTTCTGTTATGACAAAATTCTTGACGGTGGTATAGCTTGCGATGTAGGTTCCTGCTTCCAGGGCGGCATTATTGATAGCTTCTTCAATAGCCAGCTTTTGGGCTGTATCTCTTGAATCGGTATCGCCCATGATATGTGTGCCGTCAGCTTCTATGGTCTGTATAGCCGCTTCACTGACGGGAATCACGCTTATCATCACAAGGAACAGGGCTAAAATTATTTTTTTCATGTATTTCACCTCTTAAAAGGTCTAGCAAAAAGGGACAACCAAAAGCGGTTGCCCCTGAGTCTAACAGTATATCGTTATTTTTGTGATATTTATTAATGATGGAAGAGACGGATATGGGTAAATGCCATAGCAATGTTGTACTTATCAGCTGTCTCAATAACATTATCGTCACGGATAGAACCGCCGGACTGAGCGATGAAATCAACGCCGCTCTTTCTAGCACGCTCTACATTGTCACCGAATGGGAAGAATGCGTCGGAGCCAAGGGCTACACCCTTAACGGTCTTCAGCCAAGCTGCCTTTTCCTCACGGGTAAGAGGTGCTGGCTTCTCGGTAAAGAGACGCTCCCAAGCATCGGTTTCTAAGAGGTCTTCCCACTCCTCGCCAACGTATACATCAATAGCGTTATCGCGGTCAGGACGGCGAACATCAGCCTTGAATGGCAGGTTGAGAACCTTCTCATGCTGGCGGAGATGCCATACATCTGCCTTATTGCCTGCGAGACGGGTGCAATGTACACGGGACTGCTGGCCTGCACCGATACCGATAGCCTGACCATCCTTAGCATAGCATACGGAATTGGACTGGGTGTACTTTAAGGTGATGAGCGCAATCAGGAGGTCACGCTTTGCTTCTTCGGTGAAGTTCTTATTCTTGGTAGGAATATCCTTCAGGCATTCTTCATCAATTACGATGTTGTTGCGGTTCTGCTCAAAGGTAATACCGAAAACTTCCTTCTGCTCTAACTCAGCAGGAACGAAATTGGTATCCATCTGCATAACGAGGTAGGTACCCTTACGCTTGGTCTTGAGGATTTCCAGAGCCTCTGGGCTGTAGGATGGAGCAATAATACCATCAGATACCTCACGTGCTAAGAAGGAAGCAGTCTGAGCATCGCACTCATCAGAGAGAGCAACGAAATCGCCATAGGAAGACATACGGTCAGCACCGCGGGCACGGATATATGCAGTAGCGATAGGGGATAACTCAATACCCTCTACGAAGTAAACCTTCTGGAGAACCTCAGAGAGAGGAGCGGCAACAGCGGCACCAGCTGGGCTTACATGCTTGAAGGAGGCAGCCGCAGGCATACCAGTAGCTTTCTTCAGCTCCTGTACTAACTGCCAGCTGTTCATAGCATCAAGAAGATTGATGTAGCCTGGCTTGCCATTTAAAACGGTGAAAGGAAGATCTCCATTTTTCATGAATACACGGGCTGGTTTCTGGTTTGGATTGCAACCGTATTTGAGTTCTAATTCAGTCATTTCGTGTTACTCCTTTTTAAAAAAACTAAATTTTTTTATAAATGATAAAGAATACGTTAATTTTCTGTATCATTTTTTTTAATTTTATGGTAAAATATTAAAGGGTATGAGTTTTACTCATCTACCCATCGGTGGATACCAAATCCCTAAGGTGTCCATTCTCAATTTATCATTGTATGACGTTTTTGTCAAGAGATTATTGGGGTTATTTGTTTTGCTGGATGGTTCAGCCTATTTTGGCACCAGCATAGTATATGGAAAGAAGCTAGGAGGTTGCTTACATGTTAAAGAGTATTGCTGTTCTCACAAGTGGTGGCGATAGCCCAGGTATGAATGCGGCTACCCGTGCTGTAGTTCGTACTGCACTGTTTGAGGGTGTAAAGGTATGGGGTGTATACAACGGTTATCGCGGTCTGTTAGATGAGGATATGTTTGAGATGAAGTCCCGTGACGTATCTGATATTATTCAGCGTGGCGGTACTTTCTTAGGAACTGCTCGTTGCCGTCGTTTTATGACTGAGGAAGGCCGTCAGGAGGCTTATCAGCACTTAAAGGACCGTGGCATCGAGGGTATCTGCATCATCGGTGGTGATGGCAGTTTACGTGGTGCTCAGAAGCTGAGCCGTGAGACTGGTATTCCTATCGTTGGTCTGCCAGGTACTATTGATAATGACGTTTGGGGTTCTGATTACACTATCGGCTGTGATACTGCAGCTAATACTATTATTGATGCCCTGAATAAGCTTCGTGATACTGCTTCTTCTCATAGCCGTATCGCTGTAGTAGAGGTTATGGGCCGTAACTGTGGCTGGCTGGCATTACAGGCTGGTATTGCAGGCGGTGCTGAGGCTATTCTGATTCCAGAGGTTCCATTCGATCTGGATGAGGTTTCTCAGGGTCTGATTGATTCCTACAATCAGGGTCGCCGTTACTCTATCGTAGTTGTAGCTGAGGGTGCTGGCAGCGGTATCGAGATTGGTAATTACATTGCAGAAAAGACTCAGATGGAGACTCGTGTTTCCGTTCTCGGTCATATTCAGCGCGGTGGTTCTCCTTCCGTTCGCGACCGTGTAAAGGCAAGTCAGCTGGGTGAGAAGGCTGCATTAGCTCTGATCAATGGTCAGTCCGATGTAGTATTCGGCTTCAATCAGGGTCATGTAGTAGCAATTGACCTGACTGATGCTGTAACCCGCAAGAAGCCTCTGACTCCAGAGTACTTAGAGCTGGCTAAGGTTTTAGTTTAATATTTCAGTTTAGTATAACGACTAAGAGATGTCCC
>CALZDE010000235.1 GCA_945637225.1 uncultured Selenomonadaceae bacterium | reverse complement strand
CAACTCCAGCTCCGCTGTTTACTACAGTCAGACCATCAATATGAGAGATTGCCAATTTCTGTTCCTTCGTGAACCGCACTCCTTTAGCAGGAGTATAGCCTGATGATAAATCAGGTAGCACTTCTGCCAGTGGTGGCTGGCACCGCATAAACTTTGGTTTTGTGATGAAATTTTCCATAATAGTTCTCCTTTCTATAGAACAAAAATACCGCTACAAGTTTTGTAGCGGTGAAACAAACCTACCCCGGGGGCAAGGAATTTCCCAAGGTACTCCATCAACTATACCTATAAGCACGAAGTAATTGTGCTATTTTTTATACCTTTATGGTCGCACATATATTCCTTTATATGTTTTTTTTCAAGAAATTGTGAATAACAGTAACCAGAGATGTAATAACCATAGTGTAAAGCAAAATAAATAATCAGAAAAGGAGACAGCAAAATGCTAACAGTACACACATCATATCTGCGCTATATCCGCAGAAAAAGGAAAATACCATTATCTGATGCAGCCCAGCTTCTAGGGATAAATAAAGCTACACTTTGCCGCTATGAAACAGGGAAAAGCAAACTCAAGGCGGATATATTGCTCAAAATGGCAAGTATCTACAACGTGTCCATTGATGAACTCTGCAAGGAGATGACATCATGACCAAATTTGACTTTACCGCCCTCAGACTGGCAAGAAAATCAGCCAATTTGACACAAGCAGATGTTGCTAAATCTATTGGCTGCTCTCCATGTACTTTAACAAGCTGGGAAAATGGACAAACAAGTATTCCAGCTGAAAAGCTCAATGATTTGATGAATCTGTATGGTACATCAATAACCGAATTTTTCATCAGTAAACCCAAAGGAGACGAAATGTAAAATGAACCCAAAAGAAACCATTACCAGAAAAATATCATCAAATTTATCTGACAAAGAACAGCAGAAGAAGAAGTATATTGAGATTGGTCAGGAATACAAGACCAAGCGAATTGCTCTGGGAATAACTCAGAATGAGCTGGCAAAAATGATGGGAATTTCCCCTGTAACTATTAGAAATTTTGAAAAAGGGAAAAGTTCTGCATGGCGCAATCTAGTGGAAACTTCTTATATAGCCCATCTCAAACTCATCACTATAAAGAGAAACAAAGTTTTGCAGAACATGTAAATCAAATACGGTCTATGCTCATCAGCATAGGCCGTGATTATTATTATTATGGCTACTAGGATTTTAAGAAAAAATTATAATGAAGAAGCCTTGTATCATAAGGCTTGAGGGATAATATAATTTTTGTGTAAATCCTAGTAGTTTCTATCCACGAAAGGAGTGAAAAACATGATACATACAATGACTATCATGGCACAAATACCTTCATACGCTGACGCTATTTTACCAATACTGCATATTATGAATCTACCAGAGGATTTGCTTGCCAGCGAGTTCTCTCCTGACTTCAATCCCAATGACATAAGCCCCAAAAGCAGACGCTTCTATAAAACAAATTCTCCAGGGCTAAAGATGATAAAACTTATACGAACTATCGAAAAAGAAGCCTTTATAAATGCCGAGGATTATAAAAGACGTACAGGATTTCCAGTCCCCCAAGACACTAAATTCAAAAAAAATAAAAAGACCTATCTTCCTGCCAAGTATGCTTTCTTTCTCTCAATAGAACTTAATCCATATAGACTAATCCACCCAGAGGACAATCACTCTATCAACCTCTTTATTCCTACGTCAGATAATGTGAATGCTCTCGAAAATTCTTTTACAGATACTATAGATAACCTATTCCCCAGCATATATCCTCACAGATACATAAAAGACCTTCGTTGCTACAATCTAAGACGTATAGATTTCAGCTTCAATCTAAGATTTGAAACTGAAGATGAACGAGCTTTATTTCAGAAGTTAGTTCATAAAACATCATCGCATGTCAGGACTGAACCATTGCGTTTATCTAAAAAAATAAAAGAACGTTGTAACTATTCGTCAAAATACGATGAATCAGCCAGCGAGAAAAATAAGAGCTACAAGATTATATGCTACAACAAGAGTGAAGACATCAGGAACCAAGCCTACATATCATCTGATGAAAAACGCACTCTCCTATCCCAGTCATATGGTATTCAGCGTTTTGAAGTACAGATTAAAAATGACGGAATAGAAGCACTGATGAATCGCCATCACTTTGATAAACTATATAGGAATGATAAACGACGTGTGCTCCACTTCTTGTCTCCGCATATTGCGTATCAAGAACTTATTAACTTCTATACCAAGGTTATTGGTCAGGAAGATTTCCACGACCGTTATCATGCTAAGAAAATACTCAAAGATAATTACCAACATTGCCGAACAAACAAAGCCTCAAAGCTGATTGATGTCATAGAAATCGTGGCCCAGACGCGGAGCATGGACATGGCTAAGAAACGTTTCACGGAAGGGGGATATTTCGTCAAAATAAGCAACAAAATTGTTGAAGGTAGTTCTGTAACATTCCGTACCAGAATTAAGGATATAAGAGCCGCGCAGGTCAATCCCGTTACTATTACGGATAGTGATAATGCAACTTATTTACGCAATCCAGTCTATCAGATACATGACGCTTATAGGGATATAGCCTCCATATAAACCACATACATCCATGACAATATTATAAAAAACATCTGAAATGCAAAAACGAGAGCTGGAAAAATTTTTCCTAGCTCTCCCTTGGTTTTACTGGCATCAATGACTTTCTGGTCACTCATATAGTGCAGTTGTATGTACTAACACAAAATATCATGTAATCTATTTCAGCGATTATTTTCTTTTTATGATGTGATAAGTTTATACAATTTACGTTTTAGTAAAAAGTCCTATTTTATGGGAAATTTTGTCAAATAAAGAGGATATTCCAAATAAGTGTCGAATAATAACTAGGCAAGATATACATCTTGATGTGTGAGATAAATCAAGAAAGAAGGTTTTATTTATGTTCAAGAAAATTTTTGTAGCGTTCTGCTTATCGTTAGGAGTATTCTTCGCTGGGCAGTCCGCTGGGGTAATCGAGACTGAGACAGCATGTGCTCAGGACGTATGGTGCTACGGTTATACTGAAGATAATCATCGCTTCGACTACTACTTGCAGACAGAGACCATTAGGGATGTAGCTGAGGAATCAAAGTTTAAGGTTAAGGTTGTAGCAGACGGTAAATTATTCAATTCTTTTATTTATCGTATAAATTATCCGAATAAGACTATCATGCGTATGAACGGTACCGGCTGGACTTCTCCTGTGTCTGTATACAGCAGTGCTATGTTCACAGCTATTTATAACACTGTTCTTCAGTATCCACCAGCTTAAGTTAAGATAAAGATACGCGGCGCTTCTCTCTTTCATTGAGGGATTCGCCGCGTTTTTCATTAATGATTAACTTTTTGCTTATGACTATATTTCTCAATGAAGAACCGCAGCATTTTTCAGTATTTCATTGACTTCCCCTACGGAGCATCCACTAATATCGGCAATATCTTCAACTGGCATATTACGTCTGAACATTTTTAATACTGTCTGAGTCTTATTTTCCCAAATTCCCTCATTACGCCCTTCTGCTCTTATGCTCTCTCTCTCAAGGTTCCAGATATATTCTTGGTCAAATAAAGTAAGCATAATTTCCTCGACCTCCT
>CALZDE010000234.1 GCA_945637225.1 uncultured Selenomonadaceae bacterium | reverse complement strand
TAATATGGATTACCTCTTGACAGGTTTGGTATAATGTAAATAGAATGATTTACGGGTTGCTTGCGGGCAGCCCGCTTTTTGTACGAAAGGAGTACATTATGAAGAAATTACTGGTTATGCTGCTGTGTGTGTTTACTCTATTGAGTGCGGCCTGTGGAAAGGAGCAGTCAGCAAAGGAGCATGAGGGGCTTAATGTTGTCACCAGCTTTTATCCTATGTATGTCGCTACGCTGAATGTAGTAGATGGTGTTGAAGGGGTTAATCTTGTTAATATGACAAAGCCTCAGACTGGCTGTCTCCACGATTATCAGCTCACTACACAGGATATGAAGCTTTTGGAAACCGCTGACGTATTAGTTGCTAATGGGGGCGGTATGGAAGCTTTCATTGAGGAAATTGTGAAGCAGGAGCCTAATTTGAAGGTGGTAGACGCTTCTAAGGACATTGAAATGATTAAGGATGAGGACGAAGAAAATCCTCATGTATGGGTAAGTGTTACGAATGAAATTCAGCAGGTGAAGAATATTGTAGCACAGCTTTCTGAAATTGACCCAAAGCATAAGGAACAGTACGAGAAGAATGGTAATGAGTACATCAAGAAGCTTGAAGCTCTGCGTGATGAAATGCACAAGGATTTAGCTCCTTTTGCCGGCAAGGAAATTGTTACCTTCCATGAAGCATTCCCATATTTTGCTAAGGAATTTAATTTGAAGATTGCGGCAGTTATTGACAGAGAGCCAGGCACAGAGCCTACTCCACAGGAATTAGAGGATACCATTGAGATTATCAAGAAGGCTGGTATTAAGGCAGTATTTACTGAGCCACAGTATTCTCCAGGAGCGGCCAATACCATTTCTAAGGAAACTGGTGCAAAGATTTATACCTTGGATCCTGTAGTAACTGGCGAGGCAAATGATGGTGCGAAGAATGCTTACATCGAAACTATGCAAAAAAATGCCGCTACTCTCGTAAAGGCATTACAGTAAACTTTTCAATATATTTTTAATAAAAAAACGAGGTCTATGGCTTATATAGCGGTAGGCCTCATTTTTATTTTTGTAATTATTTTGCTTGTGGTGTTTCTGGTGCAGGTGGAGCAGGTCTTTCCTCTCTTGGCTGTGGAGTCATTGGACTCATTACACCAAAGGTATAGCCCTTTCCCTTGATGATATCAATACACTGCTGTAATGTATCAGCAGTTGCCATGTGACCGCCACAGCAGTGCATGAGGATGATTGCTGATGGATTGAAATCACCAGTGGTACGCTTTATGGTACTAATCAATTCGGAAGCTGGTACGTTCTGTCTTACAGCATCATTGTTGGCAGAATTCCAGTCATGCTCGATATATCCCTTGCTCAGAAGGAATGGGCGGTATCTCTTGTTAAAATCATTGTCAGCACCGCCTGGAGCACGAAGCATGATAGGACGTACACCGATAATATTTTTGATAATGGCTTCAGTCTGTACTAACTGTGCCAGGAAATTGTTTTCGTCAGGATAAAGCTCTTTGTACTGATGATTGTAACTATGATGACCGATTGCGTGTCCTTCCTCAAAAATACGCTTCAGCACCTCTGGATGAGCTTCACAGCTCTGACCTGTTACGTAGAAAGTTGCTTTGATACCATTTTCTTTCAGAATATCTAAGATTTTTGGAGTAATTACACCCTCAGGGCCATCGTCAAAGGTAAGATAAGCAATCTTTTCTCCCTCTGGTGGGAAATAATGAGGGACTTCTGGTGCCTGAGTTGGCAGGCCGGCAGCTAAACGCTCCTCTAAGGTGTAGGCGTCATATACCGCAATAGTAGGGTCAGTTGGCAGATTACTGTAATCCTTATCCGCTACAAAATGACCGTTTATCATTCCTGTTGGTGGGCCAGCTGGCTCTGGTGCAGGCTGTTCTGCAGCGGTTTCGGAGGAAGCTGTTTCAGCGTTTTCCTGATTTCCACAGCCAGTTAATATAGTCATTACCATAATTGTAAGTAAAATAAGAAGTTTTTTCAATTAACACAACCCTTTCATAATAAAATACTCTTTGGTAAATATCTTGTCATACTTAAATTGTATTCCAATACATACTTAAAGTAGATACTACCTTTTTATGATAGTATTTTTTTGCGTAGATGTCAACCCTGAAAAAATTTTGAGAAATTCAAGAAAATTTTAATAAAACCTATTGACAAGATATGTTTACTCTGCTATACTCTAACACATCAAGTAAATCTTAGTAAAAAGATAGAGATTAAAAGACATTTGCAATAGTGATAGTAATAGTGAATTTGAAAGGAAGTTTTAAATATGAGTAATGACAGACAGTATAGATTTGAAACCTTACAGCTTCATGTAGGTCAGGAGAATGCAGACCCAGCAACCGATGCACGTGCAGTTCCTATTTATCAGACAACCTCTTATGTTTTCCATAATTCACAGCATGCGGCTGACCGCTTTGGACTTCGTGATGCAGGCAATATCTATGGCCGACTGACTAATCCTACTGAAGATGTTCTTGAAAAGCGTCTTGCTGCTCTTGAGGGCGGTTCTGCTGCTTTGGCGGTTGCTTCAGGTGCGGCAGCTATTTCTTACGCAGTTCAGAGTTTGGCTCATCAGGGTCATCATATTGTAGCTGCAACTACTATTTACGGCGGTACTTACAATTTCTTCGAGCATACCCTGCCAGATTACGGTATTACAACCACTTTTGTTGAGCCATCTAAGGGTGTGCAGGCTTTTGAGGAAGCTATTCAGGACAATACTCAGCTGATTTTTATTGAAAGTATCGGCAATCCAAACGCAAATCTCATTGATATTCAGGCCGTAGCAGATATTGCTCATAAGCATAATATCCCATTGGTAATAGACAGTACTTTTGCTACTCCTTATCAGTTACGACCATTTGAGTATGGTGCAGATATTGTTATTCATTCTGCTACTAAGTTTATTGGCGGTCATGGCACTACTTTAGGCGGTGTTATTATTGAGAGCGGTAAGTTTGACTGGGAGAAGTCAGGCCGTTTCCCTTGGTTAGTTGAGCCAAATCCAAGCTATCATGGTGTAAGCTTCTACAAGGCTCTAGGACCTGTAGCGTTTGTTACCTATATTCGTGCGATTCTGCTTCGTGATACCGGAGCGACTCTTTCCCCATTAAGTGCATTCCTTCTGTTACAGGGCGTAGAGACACTTTCCCTGCGTGTGGAGCGTCATGTGGAAAATACACTAAAGGTCGTAGAATTCCTTTCTAAGCATCCTCAGGTAGCTAAGGTAAATCATCCATCTTTAGAGAGCCATCCAGACCATGAACTCTATAAAAAGTATTTCCCTAATGGCGGTGCTTCTATATTTACTTTTGAAATTAAGGGCGGTCAGGCCGAAGCACATAAGTTTATTGATAATCTGAAGATTTTCTCTCTGCTGGCGAATGTCGCTGATGTGAAGTCGCTTGTTATTCATCCTGCTTCAACCACTCATTCCCAGATGAATGAGAAGGAGCTGGCAGCTTCCGGCATTACTCCTGCAACAATACGTCTTTCTATTGGTATTGAGCATATTGATGATATTATTTATGATTTAGAGCAGGCATTTGAAGCAATTAAATAAATTTTAAAAGTTCAGGGTCAGTGTTATAGCTGGCCCCGTTTTTGCGTGTAGAAACTTATATGAAAGTGTGGTATAATATAT
>CALZDE010000233.1 GCA_945637225.1 uncultured Selenomonadaceae bacterium | reverse complement strand
AGAATAAGGTACCCGCCACTTATAGAAGTGGGGGACATCTCTTAGTCGTTATAACTTCCATAAAAATCTCCAAAAAACAGCCTCCGAAAAGGCTGCTTTAAAATAAACTTATTTAATTACTAAATATTCCATATACTTGTGAGCCACCTGAGATTTTTTGCGGCGGCTGATAGGAATTATCTTGCCATTTGTCATGACAAAATCCTCGGCATTCATTTCCTCAATATAGTCCATATTGACAATTAATCTATGATAACATTCGAGAAAACGTGTCTCTGAACCAAGCATATTCAGGCAGTCACTATAGGCAACTGTACTTTCTATTTCAGACTGTGTGGTATGAAATATACAACGGCGGTTATCACCCACATCTACATAAATCAGCTTATCAATGGATATTTCCACCATGTTTTTAGTTGTTCGTATACGTAATATATTATCATCCTTTTTCTGCCCAAAACAATGAATCAAAGCAAAGAACAGCTTTTCCTTATTCTGAACTACCGGCTTCATTATATAGCCATCAGCAAACACCTCATACCCCATGAGCATGTGTTCCTGACTATTGGTGACAAAAATTATATGGCAGTCATCATGAAATTTACGAATAATCTTGGCAGAATCAATACCATTTTTACCACTCATATAAATGTCTAATACCACCAGCTGATAAATACCTGCTTTATGAGAGTCAATGAATTTATCACCAGAAAGAAATTCATCAATCTGCAATTCACTGCTCGCAAGTCCCCAATTATGGATAAAAAACTCCTTTAACAGAGCAACCGTCTCCATTAAATCCTTTTTATTATCGTCTACTACGGCAATTCTCATCATATTGTTCCCTAAAATGATTTACTTACTTACCACCGTAATATCTTGCAATGCCCTTGCAGATAGCATAGGCCAGCCTGCTGCAGAAATCCTTGTCACCCAGTAATGAGGCATCATGAGGATTAGTAACAAAACCCAGCTCAATTAAAACTGCAGGTACAGACGTATGCTTCAATACATAAAAGTTAGCGGTCTTAATACCTCTGTCAACAGTTTTTCCTAAATCTATAATGTTGTCCTGAATTGCATTTGCCAGCTGTCTTCCTCTGTTACTGCCAGCACAGTAATAGGTTTCAGTGCCCTTGCCATCAGGGTTAGATGCTGCATTGGCATGTACACAGACAAAAATATCAGTTTTTGGAGTTACGTAATCACAGCGAGCCTGCAATTCCTGACTAGCAGAAGCATTACGACCGTATACATCCACATCAGCAGTTCTGGTCATAATGACCTTTGCACCAGAGTTTTCCAAAATCTTCTTCATCTTCATGGAAACATCTAAGGTAACATCACATTCACGAAGATTCCTTACACCAACTGCACCGCTATCACTGCCACCATGTCCCGGGTCAACTACCAAAGTATGTCCTTTGACACCGCTCACAAAGCCTAAATCTTCATCATCAGCTCCGCCTGGCGCATCAGCAGCTATTTCAATAATAAGTCTGGTATATTTCTTAGTTTTTTTATCCTTGGATTTTTTGTCCCTTGGCAGGATATAATACTTCACTTCCTGCTCACTGCTCTGCTTCACAAGAAAAACTGTAAGATATAAATCCTTCTCAGTGCCCTTCTGAATACTGCCACTTGAAGATATCTTTCCTGCTGTAGCGGTCAAGGACTTGGCAATAGTCCTGTCGAAGCCATAATAAGCATCAAGACTGCCCAGCTTGGTATTCTTTAATATAAATGCCTTCTTGAAACTATATGTAGAGGTATCAGCTACTTCACTTATATCAATCTTTTCATCCTTCATACAGAATTCAAGACGCAGCCACTGCCTGCCATTATCATCTGTATAATTTTCCTGATAAAATTCCTTTACCTGATTTGCCGCCTCTGCGGAGCCATTGCTAAAGACTGCCACACTCACTAACAGCATTATTACACTGAAAATATAACGTAACTTGCTTTTCATGTTTCCTAAAATCTCCTTAATTTTAATCTTCGGTAAGAGACATTGCCTCCTGCAAAGCCTCCTCTGTAGCTTCACCATCATATTCTATGGTAATTTTTATATAATCCCCTTCTTCTAATTCATCATCAAGAAAGGCCTTGGGATAATCCACCTTCACCATCTCGTCACCGATGTATAAAACAGCCTTGTCCCCTTCAAACCTGTCTATATATGCTGTAACAGTCATTTTATTTCTCTCCCTTGATAATGTACTTCTTGCCATCAGTAGTCAGCACAATAGTGCCATTTAAGTCAGTGCGATATACATTCATCTTCATTTCACTGTAATTCTGGAGAGCTTCATCGTTTGGATGACCATAGCTGTTGCCTTCACCACAGGAAATCAGCACATCCTTAGGATTCATAGCCTTCAGGAAATTCATGGTAGAGCCTGTCTTACTGCCATGATGTGGTGACTTAAGTACCTGAGCAGACAGCACATCCTTATCGGTGGACAAAAGCTTCTTCTCTACTGGTCCCTCTGCATCACCGGTGAAAAACATATTAAAGGACTTATAATTTAAAATTCCCACAACAGACTCATTATTAGGGTCATGCTTGTAGCCCTTTTTCTTTGTCTCAGCTGCTTCCTTGTCAGCCTTGGTTGCAGTCTCTACCAGTTCAGCGGTAGGATAAAGAACTTTGAAAGTAACGCCATTGCCCAAATCCAGCACATCGCCTGCCTTCAGTCCTTTTCTTGGAATATTCTGCTCCTTTGCCGCTTTTACATAATTGATAAAAAGCTTATTGGTTGAAATCATGCCATTATCATAGATTTCACCCACAGGATAATTCTTCAGCACTACATCCACACCACCGATATGATCCGCGTGAGGATGGGAAAGGATTAATTTATCTATTTTGCTGACATTAGCCTTCTTTAATTCAGATTCCAGCTTTTTTCGCTCGTCAACGTCACTGGTATCTATGAGTACAGTCTGACTGCCAGTTTCTACTAAGATTGCATCACCCTGACCGACATTGAGCATCGTTACCTTTACAGCCGCCTCTGCCGTACCAGTACTTAAATCCTCAGAGCTATTTCCCGCAGATTTATTACCACAGCCTGCCAGCAGTAAAGCACAGCTAATCACTGTCAGCATAGCAAAATACATTAATTTCTTCAAAACAGCCACCCCTTACTTAATCTATTTATCACGGAAATTTATCAGATACAAACGTATAATCAGCATGATAAACCACGCCACAATACACGTCACAAGAATAATGTCCTTCATTTCCATCGTGTTATAATCAATCATGGTACCCAGTACAAAAGCCAGCATGACCATCATCAGCCAGTCAAGTGTCTCCATACCTTTTATTTTCTTCACAAAACCGCCCCCTTTTTAAATCACATTTTATTTTACCATACAAATTATCTTAGGTCAATGAAAAAGAAATGGCACCAGCCAAAGCCAGCACCATTATTTTCCTTACATCTTGTCTATTATTTTCTCGCCTGTATTTTCCTTAACAAGTTCTGGCATTATTTCTCTTACTGGCTCTCCTGCCGGTTTAGGTAATTGCTCTGCTTCAATAACATTTGCTTCTGGTATATCCGCAACATTTGGTTCTGATATATTCACCTCAGATATAACTGGTATATTTACCTTTATTTTATTCTTTTCATAGGCTTTAATATCAGTCTTTAATTTGTCAAGGCTAACATTTGACCAAA
>CALZDE010000232.1 GCA_945637225.1 uncultured Selenomonadaceae bacterium | reverse complement strand
GATGCACTGAAGGAGTATAGTGGAGATGTATTATTAGTTGGAATAAATTACGAAAAGAAGGCAAACGGAAAGAATATCAAAAGACACCAGTGTAAAATTGAACGAATGAGTTTAAAATAAATATAAAATAAAAAATAAATATGTTAGAAAAATCTAATAGATTTATTTTTTTATGTTGCAAAAAAAATGCATGATATAAATTTTGGTAGTGCGGTAATGCTATTTTACTGAGTGATAAGTTTTGTTTTTTATTAGGCGGTGATTTATAAAGTGAATAATATTATGCAATTGTATCATGGTTCGGAAAATATTGTGAAAAAGCCTGAATTTGGCAAAGGTAATTTCAAAAATGATTATGGCAGAGGTTTCTATTGTACTCAGAATATAGAACTAGCAAAAGAATGGGCTTGTGGAAATAAGAAGGATGGTTTTGTTAATGAATATATTCTCCATATTGAAGGATTAAAGATAATTCGCCTTAATAGTCCACAGTATAATATCTTGAATTGGCTTGCAGTTCTTACTCATCATCGCAGTTATTGGCAAAAAAGCAGTATCGCAGAAAGAGAGAAAAAATATTTACAGGATAATTTTTACCCTGATTTATCTGATGCAGATATTATTATTGGCTATCGTGCTGATGATTCTTATTACAGTTTTGTACAGACTTTTATCAATAACGGTATGACATTAAATACTCTTGCTAAGACGATGTATCTTGGACAATTGGGCGAACAGGTGTTTATTAAATCTGAAAAGGCATTTAAAGTATTAGAATTTATTGGAGCAGATGAAGTAGAAGCGGATATATATTATAGTAGAAAAAGAGAACGTGACCAAAAAGCACGTAGGGAGTATCGTCTCCTACAGAATATGGAGGAAACAGAGAATGAATTGTTGATGATTGATATTGTCAGAGGAGGAATTAAAAATGGCGATCCACGCTTATATGTCTGATTATCTCGATCATGCAATGGAAACTTTAGGAGATATGCTTGATTTTGGTGTTAATACGTGTAATATAGAAGCTTCAGAAATCATGAGGCATTTTTGCGAAACTGACATAGGATATCTATTTGCTGATGGAAACCCTAAGTATATAGCTGGAATGAATGGCTGTGAGCTTTTGCGTAGCGTATGGAAAAGGGCAGGTTTATCAGAAATTGAGGAAGACGATGTAATGTACATGGATAAAAGTCCAGAATATTGGGCTGGCTGGGTGCTTGCGTATTATCAATGGGAAACATGCCGAAGCTTTCAGGATATTCTTGCAGATACATGTATAGATGACTTGATAGAGATGTATTATCCATTACATGAGGCAGATATTAGCAAAGTGGTAGAAGTTCTCAATAGCAGGCAAAAGGGGTAATGATTTTTTTAAGATTATTCTTTTTAGTTATTGTTTTCATTGTATTTCTATTATAAATATGCTATAATAGAATAAATAGAGCCTTATGCCATATATAGATAAAAAGCATAGGGACACAAGATGTGTATGTATGAGCAATTTAATAGGAGAGAAATGCGATGGATCTCAGGCAATTAGAGTATTTTTGCGCCATTAGCAAGTTTGGTAACTTTACGAAGACTGCGGAATATCTCCACGTATCTCAGCCCTCAGTTACTAAGGCAATCAAGTCACTGGAAAATGAATTTGACCTTATTTTGGTTGACAGAAGGCAAAAACATGTATCTCTTACTCCAGAGGGGCGGGTTTTTCTGCTTCATGCTGAGAAAATTTTAGCTGCCGTAGAAGAAACTCAGAGAGATATGAAGCGTTTCCAGCTGGAGCGTCAGGGAACAATTCATTTTGGTATACCACCGATGGTAGAGGCATATCTCTTTCCTGACCTGTTTACAAAGTTTAAATCCGTTTATCCTAATATGAATCTTGATGTCAAGGAATACAGTGATTCCATGGAGGTTCGTGAAAAGGCTGAATCAGGAGTGCTCGATTTTGGTATTGTTTTTTCTCAGCAGGGCGGACAGATGCCTAATGAATTTTTGATTTTGTCAGACAATATGAGCCTCTGTGTCAGTCCTGACAGGAATTTGGCTAAGCTTGATAATATTACCTTTGATGATTTGCGCAGTGAGAATTTTATCATGCAGCAGTCAAATACATATCAGTATCAAAATGTCTATGAACGCTGTGTTGACAGTGGCTATGCTCCCAATATACTTCTCTGCACGACTCAGATGAAGACCATTAAACAGCTGGTGACAAATAATATGGGCATTTCTATTCTTCCTGATTTTGTTACCAGAAATGATACCTCTTTTGTGCGTAAAAAGCTTAATCCACAATTAAAAGTTGACATTTGTCTCTTCTGGAGTGCAAATAAGCGTTTCAATGAAATGGATCAGTCTTTCCTTGATTTTATTCAAAGCTATATAACATCAGAGGAATTTCACAATGATTTTCAGAATGAATGATATTTAAAAATTTTTATGCCTCATTAATACGTTTTTTCTTATAAATTACACTAATAGTTTGAATTTTTTTGTTGACGTAGAGGAAAAATTTCTGTATAATGGTAATTGGCGTATTTTGCTAGATACGGGTGGACCGATAATCGGTATTCGCCCCAAATATATTTTAGGAGGTCATTTGAAAAAATGAAGGTTACTACAGAAAAAATAGAGAATCAGCAGGTTGTACTGGAGATTACTGTTCCAGCAGAGGAATTAGAGAAGGCTTATGCACAGGCATTCAAGAATATTTCCAAGCAGGTAAACATTCCTGGTTTCCGTAAGGGCAAGGCTCCTAAGAAGATGGTAGAGAAGCACGTTGGTGTTGAGTATATCATGGATGAGGCTTTCAAGACCGTTTACAATGCTTCCTTTGGTGAGGCTGTTGACGAGAGCAAGCAGGTTCCAGTTAGCCGTGTTGACCTTGAGGAAGTTCAGTTAGAGCTGGGCAAGGATGTTATCTACAAGACTACCTTCACTGCTAAGCCAGAAGTTAAGCTGGGCCAGTACAAGGAAGTAAAGGTTGCTAAGGCTGATACAACTGTATCTGATGCTGATGTTGATGCTCAGTTAGCTAGAATGTTAGACCGTCAGGCTGACATGGTTGAGGCTGAGGAAGGCGCTGCTGTAGAGAATGGCAACTTCATTACCTTAGATTTCAAGGGTACTGTTGATGGCGAGGCTTTTGCTGGCGGCGAGAGCAAGGACTATCCTTTAGAGGTTGGTTCTAATAGCTTCATCCCAGGCTTCGAGGAGCAGTTAGTTGGCATGAAGGTTGGCGAGGAGAAGGACGTAAACGTTACTTTCCCTGAGGATTATCATTCTGAAGAGCTGAAGGGCAAGGCTGCTGTATTCGCTTGCAAGGTAAACAGCATTAAGCGCAAGGTTCTGCCAGCTATGGATGATGAGTTCGCTAAGAAGGCAAGCACCTTCGAGACTCTTGACGAGCTGAAGGCTGATGTTCGCAAGAACTTACAGACCGCTGCTGACAATAAGGCAGTAAATGAGAAGCGTGAGGCTGTTCTGGATGCTATTTCCGAGGCTGCTGAGGTTGAGATTCCAAATGTAATGATCGAGACCCGTATCAACAACATGATCAACCAGATGGCTATGAACATTGAGCAGCAGGGCATGAAGCTCGAGCAGTACCTGCAGTTCACTGGTACTGATATGTCTAAGCTGCGTGAGAACTGCAAGGAGACCTCTCAGAAGAATGTTCGCATTGA
>CALZDE010000231.1 GCA_945637225.1 uncultured Selenomonadaceae bacterium | reverse complement strand
CTTAGCTTTCATAAGAATATCCCTCCATAGAATTTTATTCTTTCTTCACTCCATTTTATAAATAAAATAATTCCTTATTTATTATTGAAAGATGTTGGCAGGGAAGACAAATCGAATTTTGCTGGCTGTTCTGCCGCTTTTTTATTTTCTTCCTTAATCAGCTTATAGATTTCTCCTCTGAAAATCTTTAGTGATTTTGGGGCATCTATAGCAATTCTGACGTTATCTCCCTGTACCTCTACTATGTTAATGGTGATATCATCACCGATCATTATCTGCTGTTTTGGTCTTCGTGTGAGAACTAACATTATTTCTCCTCCTCACTATCGGGGAAGAGTCTGTGCTTTGTCTGATAAGGACTTCTCTCTAAAACGACCTGACGGCCCTGAAGATTTTTGTTATTGATTACCACCGGTGCCAAAAGATTTGCGGTCATTTCCTTTACGTTGCCGCCTGGTACGGTAATCAAGGTATAAATCTCCAAATCCTCCTGCTCCTTAATGCCCAATTCCTCAACGATTGCATCATCAATCTGAAACTCGTAGTCTGGGAAAAATACAAAAGGAATTGTCATCAAAAAGGAAAGATGTGGTGTATTCATAGACTGTAAAAAGAGATATGGACTGTTTTCCTGATAAGGTATAATGACAAATTCATGTTCATCCTCAAAGGCTGGAATGCCATGCTGGAAGGTAACAATCTTTTTCTCATCTACTTCAATCTCACCAAACTGATGGGTATCAATCTTTTTCATAAAATTTTAAGCCTCCACATCTATATAGCCCTTAGTCATCCACATACGTATAAAGCCCTTATCCTTCATATATGTTTCAGCCTTGCCAGGGGTATAATCAAAATCTGGTTTGTCGGTTGTCTGTATGTCAAGGTCTGTACTTCCTGGATCCATAGAGCCCTCTATCCTTGAAGGTGTCACTGTAAACACAGGATCAGGTATGTCTGTCATAGTCCACTGTGGCCACTTGATAACCTGATTTCTCAAATTTGCCTTTGCCTCCTCAATTGGAACATTATGGCCTGGACGTGCGGCATTTTTAGCGGCATCCCACGCCCCCTGAGTATGCTTGGAAGTAATCGCCTTTACATTCTCTAAGCCCTGCTGCCCCTTTTCTCTAGCATAATCCTCTGGCTTCCGATAGCCAAAAACCTTGCGACATGGATACTGGTCAATGTCTACCTTAACCAACGTCGCATGCTGGCTTGTCTTAGCAAATTTCTGGTTTGTATGGATTTCTGCCTGTTTAAAAGGAGCACTGTTCAGCTTGGCCTGTGTCTGACGTATGCCAGTGGTAGGCAGCTGATGCCGGACATTCATATAACCGATATAGGATATTCCACTCATATTGCCCACCTCCCTGTGTTTATGAGACTCAATCCCTTGTATATTTATCTGAAAAATATTTTTTATTTATTATCTAAGATAATCTACCAGTGACATAGGGAGTGTTCTGCTGCCTAAGGTAAGTGCCAGACTGTAAGTCTTGGAATAGTTCGTCAGCTTCGTTGCTAAATCCGCTACATCTGCATCAGCTACGGCACTTATGGAGCCTGTGATACTTTCTTCCTGCGTATCTAAAACTGTATCAATCGCCTGATAAGCCTGATTTCTAGCCGCCAGCTTCGTCTCCGCCCCTAATACCTTGCTGTATGCCGCATCGGAAATAGTAGTAGCGTCACTGCTTACCCAATGGAACTGAGCATTATCTACCTGAGATACTACTGCCAAAAGATTATTCAGCATAGCAGAACCGCTTGGCTCGCCTAAATCGAAAATATCACTGCCAAAAACTTCCTGACCAGTAAGATTTACAGAATCAGAAACCGGTCTTGTCATGCCATCCTCTGTTACCATAGAAAGCTTTTTACTGTCACCATTATAGTCGACAACATACTGCTCAATAGTAGCAAACGTCATCGTTACAGAGTTACCATTAACAGTAACTGCCTGACTCCAGTTATCGCCATTACCAGTTATACCTGATTTAATAACACCATTATTAGAAAAGTTATCACTGACAAAGGTACGAGAGGTTGCAGGAGTCAAGCCAGCTAAAGTTGCTACTTCATCACCCGTCTGAACAGTCTTAAAGCCTTCAGATACCTTTGTCTTGTATCCTTCATTGACAAATTCTTCCGTATAGATTTTTCCATTATTTGTATTGAGAAAATATGTATTACCATCACTACCATTTAAAGTAAGGAACTGGGTAACAGTACCGCTGTTATCTGTGGTATTGCCAAAATACTGCTTCTCACCTGCATCTAAGGTCTTGGCAAGACCACGCTTCTGTTTTTCATCACTCATGGTAAATGGCATTATATTATCGGACTGACCGGAGAATAAATATCTTTCGCCAATCTGAATATTTAAGTCCTGCACAACTTCCTGAACCTTGGATAAAAGCTCCTTGCCAATATCCTTCATGTCGCTGGCATTATTGGTTGAATTGCCGGCCTCAATTACCTTCTTGGAAAACAGCCCCAAAGAACCTGTAACATTTACAAGAACGGAGTCTGTATCCTTCATCCATGCCAGTGCAGTTGTTGTATTGCTCTGATACTGAATGTTAGAGGTAATTGTATTTTGATAGCGAAGGTATTTGCCATAGCCTACAGAATCATCAGAAGCGCGATGAAGCTTACTGCCATCTGCCTGTTCAAGAAGCTTGGAATAATTACCATAGGAAATCTGCAAATCCTTCATGTAATTGTTACTGTAACCGTAGGTACTTGTACGAAAACTCATTTATTTCACCTCACCCTTCATCATAAATAATCCGCTAATGTGCCAGGAATAATCTTAGAACCCATGGAAAGTGCAAGACTGTAAAGAGTCTGACACTGTACAAGCTGAGTTGAAAGCTTTGCTATATCGGCACCAATAACATCATTTATATCTGAGGTAAGTGATTCACTCTGAGTAGTCAGCATAGCAGAAGCCGCTTCATAAGCCTGATAACGGGCCGCTATTGTAGTCTGTCCAAACAATGCCTGATGGTCAGCACTAGTGGTAATGGTAGTGCCATCACTTCCTGCCCATTCATTGTCTCCGCTCTCTACCTTAGCTACTACCAGAAGCAGATTGTTAATCATGGCAGTACCGCTCGGATTATTTTCATCAAAAATATCACTGCCAAAAACATCCTGACCGGTAGCATTTACGGTATCTGCCTTTGGATTAGTCATGCCCATCTGAGTAACCATGGAAATCTTTTTATCATCACCGGCATAATGCACAACATACTGCTTTACAGTAGAAAACGTAAGCTCCAATGGATTACCGTTTGAATCCAAAACGGTATTACCACTGCTGTCCACGACATTATTACATACATAACCTGAACCACTTGTTGTAATGGCTCCGTTTGCATTGAAAAATGTATTTATACCATCATCATTAACACCAGTAGCAGCTGCAACCTGTGCTGAAATAGCGGTTATAGTGCCAATATTTCCCACTGCATCCTGAGCTGGGGCTACCTCATAACGTCCAGCGTTAATTATATCCTTATATCCGTTTTCTACAAAATCTTTTGTATAAACATCACCAGTATTAGTATTATAGTAATATGTTTGATTATCAGAACCATTTAATACCAAAAACTGATTTAGCTATGTACCAGTAAGATGAGAATCTTTAAAAAAAACCATCTGCCTTTCACTCAGAGTCTTAGTTTCTCCACGCTCTACCTTGTTGGCAG
>CALZDE010000230.1 GCA_945637225.1 uncultured Selenomonadaceae bacterium | reverse complement strand
TTGTTCAGTTTTCAAAGAGCTATCTTTGTGACTCTCTTTCGTGAGTCAGCTTCTATATAATATCACATTCATTTTTGTTTGTCAAGCACTTTTTTAAAACTTTTAAAAGTTTTTTGAAGAAGTTCCTGAAACCATGTTTCGAAACCATCACGCGCTCTTCAAACATCCTATGTGATTATGTCTCAGCAGTACAAGCCGTTTAGCTCTGTCTGCCGCCGACTTGTACTATGATACACTATTAGAACCTGTTTGTCAATACCTTTTTTATATTTTTTTAATTTTTTTGAGAAAGTGCCTGCAAATTACCGCCAATAGGTGCTTTTTCTAAGTGGAAAGTACTGTTCATAAGCTCAACATTTACCATATCACCGTCAAATCTTACAAGATTTACAGCAGTATTATCCTGCCTTATTTTCCATACGTTTTTGACTGGCATACCGAGAACAGCCGTCAGTATAGCTCTGATAATAGCACCATGGGCTACTATTGCTATAGTTTTTCCTTCATGCTTCTCCACCAGTTCATGAATTTTTTTCATCGCGCGCTTCTGCAGTTTTGGAAAGCTTTCACCGCCAGGAATTTGCAATACATCTGCTCCGTTAAACAGCAAATTAAATTCCTCTGGCCATCTGTCCTGAATTTCTGTATAGTGACAGCCTTCCCAGTCACCAAAGTTTATTTCCTTAAATGATTCCTCTGGAATTACTTCCAAACCAAATTTATCTGCTACCGCCTTTGCAGTAAACATAGCTCTCTTTAACGGACTGGAATACACCACATCCACATTTCCATATGCAAAATTCTTAGCCAGCTGTCTTGCCTGTTCCTTACCATCTTCTGATAATTCAACATCTGACTGCCCCTGATACCGACCCGTTATATTCCACTCTGTCTGACCATGACGTATTAATAACAGCTTAACCATTTAACGCTTCCTCCAATTTCTTTAGAAGTATTTTGTTTTCTTCGGCTGACCGGACTGCCACCCTTACATAATATTCATCGAGTCCGGGATAATTACTGCAATCCCTGATAAGAATGCCTTTTGCTTTCATTCTTGCGGTTAATTCGTTGGCAGTTATGCCTCTTCCTTTTATGTTGAACATAACGAAATTCACCGCTGGCTCACAAACTTTCAGTCCCTCTATCGACTTTAAGGCTTTTGCCATTTTAGGCGCTTCCCGTCCCACAGCTTCACGTGTCCTGCTCTGATATTCTGCATCTTTCAATGCCGTTGTTCCTGCTTTTTGTGCAAGAAGATTCACGTTCCATGGGTCTTTATTTTTTTCCATTTTTTCCCGCAGACTGCTTTTCATTACGGCAAATCCCAGTCTCAGTCCCGGCAGAGCATAAAATTTCGTCAGCGAATTCATCACTATGAGATTATCATGCTGAGAAACTAAATCCATGACGGTATAAAGCTCTCTGTCCTCTCTGAAATCAAGGAAAGATTCATCCACGACTACGTTAGTTCCTGTTTTTTCAGCTGATTTAACCAATGCCTCCACTGTTTCTCTTTTTAAGAGATTTCCCGTTGGATTATTAGGATTGCCAATCATAACCGTATCTATACCATTCAGGCTCTTTGCCAGCTCACTAACATCCAAAGTAAAGCCATCCTCTGAATTTAAATAAAAATAGCTGATATTTCCCTCCAGCGCATTGGCTGACCGCTCATACTCGCTAAAAGATGGCACTGGAATTTTTACATTTTTGGCACCTATGGCATGCATATATACATAAAAAAGCTCTGAGGCACCGTTCCCCAGAACAATTTCTTCCTCTGGTACACCATAATACTGAGAAATTGCCCTTTTCAGCTCACTTCCCTTTGGGTCTGGATAATGCACCAGCTTGTCAATATTATCCTCAATGCTTTTCTTCACAGCAGCCGAAAGCCCTAATGGATTGATGTTCGCACTAAAATCCAGCCACTGATTAAAACCAGCAGCTGGATCAATTGCTTCGTATACATTTCCACCGTGCTCAAATGCCGCCATAGATTTTACAGCTATCATTTGTTTCACAACTCACTTCTAAAATAAAAATTAATTCTGCTTATGTATGGAACAGCCACCTGATACCATTCGCTGAGTATCGAGATGTGCCAGCTTTGGAAATCTCTCACTGATCTTAGCCACAGCCTTTGTTACTTCCTTCATAGATGTAGCAGGGTGCCACATTACACCGACCATAGTACCTGCATGTGCTACACATACGCCAAGAGCACCCAATTCCTGAGCATAAGAAAGCAGTTCCTCATACACATCCTTTGGCATAAGACGCTGATTTTCTCTGGCACTCATAATGGCAATTTCTGCTAATTTTCTGGAAGAAACCTTCTCGTCCAAACTGTCAATTGCCGCCAAAAGCTCTGGAGAACTGTCATGAGGCATGCGGTTTTCATCAAAATGTGCATGGAAATCCACGCTGTTTACTTTTCCGTCAGGCTCAGTATCAAACATCGCCAAAATCATCTTTGGTACATATTCGTAGGTTTTATAAACCTCACCTGTCATGTAATTCATGTTGGCAATACCCGGATAAAATACGCCGTCTGTTGGTTCAATGCCTGCCGCTATCTCGCCAATTTCTTCTGGTGTAAGACGCTCGCCAATAGCCGCACCAGTAGCCGCAATAATAGCTGAAATATCCGCACTGCTGGACCCCATTCCCTTGCCGGTAGGTATCTGTGATTCCAATGACATACCATAAGGGAAACGATCCAATCCCAAATAGTTGCAGGTATTGTTAAGAGCCATACGTGACTTTCTGCCAATACCGCTTTTTACTGAGGTTCCGTCCATCACCAGTACCCTTGAATAAAGTGCTACTGGACAGGTAATCAGATATGGCTGACCATTACGCCAGCCCTGAGCAATTTGACCGCAGGAACCCGGTACCATAACTTCCATTAACATTTAAAAACATCCCCTGTTCAAAATAACCGAACTGCCTAAGAGACCTGCCACCAAAACCATCGTTTCAGAAAGCACACAGACAGCACCATACACATCTCCGGTAAGTCCCCCCAGCAATCTGGTAACATACCGGGAAAAATACAATGTAAATAAAACTGCCGCCGTCAGTGCCACTAATCCCATCATCCCCACGGGAATCAGCAGGATAATTGTATAAGCTGTCACTGCTAACAGCATTTTTTTACTGGCATAAGCAGCAAATGCCTTTCCCATACCCTCATTACGGGCATACGGGCAAAGGGCTATAACACTTGTCATCATAAGCCTGCCAATAATAGGCATTATAAATAATATCTTATAAAGCTGATGCGAATTTATATCCAATATTGTCGCATACTGAATTAAAATTAAAAGTACAAAACCGACTACACCGAAGGAACCGACACGGCTGTCCTTCATTATCTCCAGCATTCTGTCCCTAGGACGTCCAGAGAAGATGCCATCCACCGTATCCATAAAACCGTCACAGTGAATACCGCCAGTCAAAATTACTGTCATCGCCAAAAGTATTGCTACACCAAAGTAATGAGGCGTAAACACACCAAAATGAGGCAGTAAATTAAACATGATAAAAGCTGTTCCACCGTAAATCATTCCCAGTACGGCTCCCACCAACGGAAAGTAGCGGACACTTTTGCCAAAATCTTCCTCCGTCCATACAGTCTGACTGACTAAATGAATGCGGGTAAGAAACTGTAATCCTATAAAAAATGCCTTCATAAATGGTATAACTCCTAAA
>CALZDE010000229.1 GCA_945637225.1 uncultured Selenomonadaceae bacterium | reverse complement strand
ATAAATTAGAAGCAGAATTAAATAGCCCAGAACTCTTGGAGTATCTAGTTGAAAACGGAAAACCTATGAGAGGCGGTTATTATCAAATCACTAGTACAATGTTAAAAAATTATTAAACTGTCTTTTATAAAAATCTTAATTGATTTTATAAAAAATAAATGATATAATATATATGTAAGATAAAGAAAGAAATCAAAAATAAATTTTTCCTCTTGTCCAAGAGGAGTCAATGAGAAAAAGGAGATTTAATTATGAATAAATTTATGAATGGTATCAATGTAATGGAAAATACTATTACTACTGAAAATGGTGCAACTGCCTATGGCTCTACTCTTACTGCACTCTATGATATGTTTGCTCTTGGTGGTAGCTATCGTTCCAGAAGTGATGATGATTGTATTTTCCTTTTTAAGAAGGCTTTTGAAGAGAATGAGCCTTATGCATTGAAGTGCCTTTTCTATCTGCGTGATGTACGTGGCGGCCAGGGTGAACGTAGATTTTTCCGCGTTTGCATGAAGTGGCTGGCTACTCAGGATATTGATGCAGCAAAGCGTAATTTGAAGTATGTTCCTGAATTTGGACGTTGGGATGATTTGTATCTGTTTGTCGGCACTCCTTGCCAGGATGAAGCATTTAAATTTATGAAGGAACAGCTTGCACTGGATCTTACTTGTAAAACTCCTTCTCTTCTGGCTAAGTGGCTGAAGTCTGAAAACACCAGTTCTCAGGAATCTCGTGATCTTGCTTCTAAAACTCGCCGTTATCTGGGCATGACTTCTAAGCAGTATCGTAAAACTCTTTCTGTCCTGCGTGAACGTATTAATGTTCTTGAACGTCTTATGTCCGCGGGCAAGTGGGATGAAATTGAATTTGATAAGATTCCTTCTCGTGCCGGTTTCCTTTACAAAAATGCTTTCGCTAGACATGATGTTGAACGTGCGAAGGCAGGGGTAAAAACTTATGAAGATTTCGCCAAGGATACTACTACTAAGGTAAATGCTAAGACTCTTTATCCTTATGAATGCGTAGAAAGAGCTCGTGAAGCAATGGGATGCGGTTATAGTTGGTATGGTTATAGAACTCCTGCTATCAATACTGTTGATCGACTGATGGTTAATAAGTATTGGGAAAACCTTGCCGATTATATCAATGGTGCAGCCTTTAATGGTATTGCTATCGTAGATACTTCTGGTTCTATGTGCGGCAGTGGCTATGGCAATCGTACTGTAGCTCCTATTGATGTTGCTATTTCTATTGGCATGTATTGTGCTGAAAAAAATCGTGGGCCTTATGCTGGTCATTTCCTGACTTTTAATAGCCAGCCTAAGTTTATGAAAGTTGAAGGCATTGATTTCTGTGATAAGGTTAGTCGTATTCTTAAGGCTCCTTGGGGCGGTAGCACTAATATCGAGGCAGCATTTGATTTGATTCTGCAAATTGCTATTGACAATCATTGTTCTTCTGACGAAATCCCTCAGAATTTGATTGTTATTTCTGACATGGAATTTAACAGTTGTGCAACTAGCAATGGTTATGGTCGTCTTTCTGCTAATTCTTCTTTGTTTGAACAAATGAGAGCTAAGTGGGAAACTTATGGTTATAAAATGCCTAAATTGGTATTCTGGAATGTCGATGCTCGTCAGGACAATTTTGCGATGAAGGATGAAGAGAATGTATCTTATGTCTCTGGTTTCTCTCCTGTTCTTTTTGAACAGATTATGAAGGGCAAGACGGCACAGGATCTGATGTATGATAAACTTAATGATAAGCGTTATGCTTGCATTAAGTAATTTATAAGGCGGAGCAATCCGCCTTATTCTTATATAAGGAGAAAATAATGGTATAGCTTCAAACCAAACTACTTTAGCGTAGAGATACTTTAGCTAATTGGATAAATAATAATCCTATTCTATTAGATGGAGAATTAGGTTTTATAAGTATTAATGGAGAATACACATAGATGGTTATTGGAGATGGTAAACGTTCTTTTAATAATCTTCCTAAAATAAAATTAAACTTCGACAAACCTGTAAATAAAATAAAATTAGACTCTGACGAGCCTACAATTTGCTCTTACTCAGCTAATTCTGGCTCCATTGTAGCTAACAAAAATTTATTCCCTTGGATAGAAGATGATTATTTTATTTTTTAATTAAAATTTTATATAATTTATATAGAAAAAATAAAGAAAGGAATAATTCTTATGTCTGTTATTTTTGATAAGTTTGTTCGTTTTACTAATCCGCGTACTGGTAAGACCGAAATTGGAGAAATTATTTCTTCCAATAGTAAAGCAATTGTTATTAAAAGTTATAATCACATTTGTGTTATTCCCGCAAACGAAGTTAATAAATATGAGGATTAAAAAATTATGGAAATGAATAGTAATTATAATAATAATATGATGAATCCGCAGCAGCGAGATATTGTCCTCTCTCCGAATGAATATGTATTTGTTCAGAATAATACTAATGGTTCTATTAAGACATATACAGGTCCTATTACCATTACTATTTCTGCACAGGATAGTCTTGTTGTTTTTGATGAAAAGAGCAAGAAATTTAAGACAGTTCAGAATCTTACAGAAGCTAAGTCTTTATTCGTGCTACCGCCTGAAAACTGGTATGCTATTGTAAAGAATCCTACGAAGGACGGTTCTCATCCTAATGTTGGTGCGGCATCTGTTGCTCCTGAATTGCTCTACGGTCGTAAGGTTAATATTCGTGGCCCTGTTTCATTTGCATTGTATCCGGGTCAAATGGCTAAGGTAGTTAAAGGTCATGCTCTTCGCACAAATCAGTATCTGCTGGCTCGCGTTTATGAAGCTGATGAAGCTAATAAGAATCAGGGCAAGGTAGTAGATGCCGAAGGCAAGGAAATTGAAAATACTGTTACAAATTGTGTAAATGGTCAGATTCTTGTCATTAAGGGTACTGATATTTCCTTCTATATTCCGCCTACTGGTATTGAAGTAATTCCTATTAATAATGATGCAAATAAGGGATATGTGCGTGAGGCTGTTACTCTTGAACGTCTTGAATATTGTATCCTTAAAGATGAAGATGGTAATAAGCGTTATGTTCATGGACCGAAGGTTGTGTTCCCTGAACCAACTGAAACGTTCGTAACATCTCCCAAGGGCGGTTTTATTTTCCGTGCAATTGAACTTTCTAAGATTTCCGGCATTTATGTTAAGGTAATTGCTGAATATGATGATGAAGATGGAACTCATCATCCTGTTGGTGAAGAACTTTTTATTACTGGCGATAACCAGATGATTTATTATCCGCGTCCTGAACACGCAATTATTAGTTATGATAATAAGTTAATGCATCATGCTATTGCTATTCCAGAAGGCGAAGGTAGATATATCATGAACCGCCTTACTGGTGAAATCGCAACTGTTAAGGGACCGGCTATGTATCTGCCTGATCCGCGTACTGAAGTAGTTGTGAAGCGTAAGCTGACAAATAGTCAGTGTGCTCTTTGGTATCCAGGTAATAATGAAGCTCTTGAATACAATAGAAGCCTTAATGAAAAGGCAGTTGAGAAGGGCGTCGTAGCAGCCACTGATGTACTTAATAATTTAACTGCTTATTCTGCTTCTTATTCTACTGCATCTACTCTTGCTAATCTTGAAGCCAAGGCGAATATTTCTCGCGGTACTTCCTATACAAAGCCACGCACTATTACTCTTGATAATAAGTATGATGGTGTCGTGTCTATTGATGTATGGA
>CALZDE010000228.1 GCA_945637225.1 uncultured Selenomonadaceae bacterium | reverse complement strand
TTTATAAATCGCCGTATGAGATAATCTGTCATTTATAAAATCCTTTCATTAAAATATATAGAGAAAAAGCGGTCAGCAGGAATACACCCGACAAAACCGCTCCCTCCATTATTTAATTTACAAAGTCAATGACCGCTCAACATCACTGACCATTAATTACTTTACAACAATATTAACAAGCTTCTTAGGAACACAAATCATCTTAACGATGGTCTTGCCCTCAGTCAGCTCCTGAACACGCTGATTATCCTTTGCAGCCTGCTCCATCTCTTCCTTGCTGATATTAGCAGGAATCATGATACGGTCACGAACCTTGCCGTTAATCTGCAATACGATTTCTACTTCATCCTTCTGGGTAGCAGCCTCGTCATACTTTGGCCACTTCTGCTGATGAACACTGCCCTCAAAGCCAAGCTCTGCCCACAGCTCCTCAGTGATATGAGGTACGAATGGTGCTAACATCTTAATGAGATTTACGGAAACCTCACGAGCAAGGCCAGGGTTGAGCTTATCATTGTTCTGGAACTTGTAGAAGGCATTAACCAGCTCCATAATGGTACTGATTGCAGTGTTGAAGTTGAAACGCTCGCCTAAATCATCAGTAACCTTCTTCAAGGTAACATGAAGAACATGACGCAGTTCCTTCTCCTCTGGGGTAAGAGCCTTAATATCGTACTCGTCAGCACCCGCCTTAATCTGATTCTCGAAAATCTCAATGATACGCCATACACGCTTCAGGAAACGGAAGGAACCCTCAACGCCCTCATCGCTCCAATCCAAATCACGGTCAACAGGGGCCGCAAAGAGAATAAAGAGACGGGCAGTATCAGCACCGTACTTGCCGATGATTTCCTCTGGGGAAACAACATTGCCCTTAGACTTACTCATCTTAGAGCCGTCCTTTAATACCATGCCCTGAGTCAAAAGACGCTTAAATGGCTCATCAAAGCTTAGCATGCCTGCATCGCGGAGAACCTTAGTGAAGAAACGGGAATAGAGCAGATGAAGAATAGCATGCTCAATACCGCCAATGTACTGGTCAACAGGAGCCCAGTAATTAACCTTTTCCTTGTCGAAAGGCATCTTGTCATTGTGTGGGTCAGTATAACGGAGATAGTACCAGGAAGAACAAATAAAGGTATCCATGGTATCAGTCTCACGGCGAGCTGGCTTACCGCACTTAGGACAGGTGCAGTTTACGAAAGCCTCACTCTGAGCTAATGGAGAAACACTGCCCTGCTCAAACTTAACATCCTCTGGAAGCTGTACAGGAAGCTGATCCTCTGGAACAAGCACCTCACCACAGTCATCACAGTAAATAACAGGAATAGGTGCACCCCAATAACGCTGACGGGAAATCAGCCAGTCACGCAGACGGTAATTTACACGACGCTTGCCGAAGCCTTCCTTCTCAGCCTTATCCATAATGCCCTGCATAGCGGACTTAATATCCATGCCATTGAATTCAGCGGAATTTACCAGAATGCCTGCCTTATCAACATAAGCCTCAGTCATTTCCTCCAGCTTTAATTCCCTATCCTTTGGCTGTAAGGTGATAATCTTCTTTAAATTGTACTTGGTAGCAAACATCCAGTCACGCTGATCCTCAGAAGGAACACCGATAACCGCACCAGTACCATAATCAGCTAAAACATAGTTAGTAACCCAAATCTCAGCCTCGTTGCCATTAAATGGATTTACTGCATAAACGCCAGTGCCGATACCCTTCTTCTCAGACTCGGAAGAAGTACGCTCAATATCAGACTGATTCTGAGCTTCCTTAACAAAATCACGAATAGCCTCAGCCTTCTCAGGATTTGCCTCACAAATCTTCTCAACTAAAGGATGTTCAGCAGCTAATGCAAGGAAGGTAATACCATAAACGGTATCTGGACGGGTAGTATAAGCGGCAATCTTCTCCCCAAGAGCAGGAACCTCAAGCTCAAACTCCAGACCTTCACTGCGGCCAATCCAGTTCTCCTGCATGATACGTACACGCTCAGGCCAGCCCTGCAATTTATCTAAATCCTTCAGCAGTTCATCAGCATAATCAGTAATCTTCAGGAACCACTGAGAAAGGTCCTTCTTTACTACCTCGCTGTCACAACGCCAGCACTTGCCATCCTCAACCTGCTCATTAGCCAAAACAGTGCCACAGGTATCGCACCAGTTTACATAAGCCTTTTTCTTGTAAGCAAGACCCTTCTTATAGAAAAGCTGGAAAATCCACTGAGTCCAGCGGTAATAATCCTGACGGCAGGTGAGAACTTCGCGGTCCCAATCATAGGAAAGACCCATTTCACGCTGCTGACGCTTCATGTTATCAATATTGGAATAAGTCCAGTCAGAAGGCTTAACACCATGCTTAATAGCTGCATTCTCTGCTGGCATACCAAAAGAGTCAAATCCCATTGGGTGCAGTACATTGTAGCCTTCCATTGTCTTGAAACGAGCTAAAACATCACCAATGGAATAGTTGCGGACATGACCCATGTGAAGGTTGCCAGATGGGTATGGGAACATTTCAAGAGCATAGTACTTAGGGCGTTTCTCGTCCATCTCTGTCTTGTAAACATTCTCATCCAGCCACTTGGACTGCCATTTCTTCTCTATAGATTGTGGTGAATACTTTTCCACGCTAAAATCCCCCTATATTTTGATTTACAAATTTACATAATCATCATTATAACACATTTCATTAACAAAATGCAACAAACATTTTCCTTCTATGACGGTGTTTAACTAAATTTATTGCATTTTAATAATAATATGATATAATTTAAGAAAGGATGTGGTAACGTGAACGAAGAAACAAGAAAAATGGTATTGGCAATGACCTTGATGAGTGATATACTATTTAATGCTGTCATGAATAACAACAAAGAATGTATGGAATATATTCTCAAAATTATAATGGACAAAGCGGATTTGCAGGTGCATAGGGTAGAGGTACAACATACAGTACCGAACCCTTTTTCCAGAGGTGTGCGCTATGATGTATTCGCCACAGACGAACAAGGCAATGAATATGATATTGAGGTACAGCAGGCAGATAGTGGTGCAGTTCCAAAGCGTGGCAGATATAACAGCAGTATGATGGATTACATGTATCTTGATAAGAATCAAGATTGGAACAAGTTGCCCAACACATATGTTATATTCATTACAGAGAATGATGTGCTAGGTGGTGATTTACCTATCTATCATATCAATCGACATATCGAGGAATTAAATTACCAACCTTATGGTGATGATACACAGATAATTTATGTCAATGGTGCGTATGAAGTCAAAGAAGGTGAGGAAAAGACCGCCTTAATGACACTGATAGAGGATTTTCGCTGTGCTAATGCCGACAATATGAAAAGTGCGGTGTTGGCGGCACGAATGAGACAGATTAAGAATTCAGAAGAGGAGATGAACGGTATGTGCAAGGAAGTTGAAAAATATGCTGAAAAGAAGGCTATAGAAGCTAAAACAGAAGATGTTATTGAGATGCTTAAGGACAATTTGTCCTTAGAAAAGATTTCTCAGTATACTAGACTTACTATAGAGCAGATAACTGCTATTGGCAAGCAGGCTGCATTACTGTAATTTAATACTCTAAGTGAATAAAAGGGGCTTATTGAGGAATTAATCCTTGATAAGCCCTTTTAGTATATAACATTTTTGTATTCTGTAAACGTCAGACAGCAATTATAACGCCCTCAATCATGAAAATGCAACAAGCATTTTCTTCCTATGACAG
>CALZDE010000227.1 GCA_945637225.1 uncultured Selenomonadaceae bacterium | reverse complement strand
ACTTCCCACCTCTCTTTCCTGATGTAGAATATTATAGCACTTTTTCAACTTGAATACTATAAAAAGCCTCCTCTACAAAAGGGGAGGCTTTTCTCTTACTTATCCAGCAAAGGTTTTATCTTCTCCGCCAAGGCAGCAATGGCTTCCTTGACCTTTCTCTTATACATGAGCTTGCTCATATTATGTGTCTGCTTGAACTTCTCATAGTCATTCCCTACAACGATTGGCGCAGACTTCTTGTAGTTCTCCAGCACAAACAGCACCTCATTTTTCTTGACGCACCATTCTTTGACAAGCATATCAACCTGCTGATTAATGATGTTATCTATACGCTGCTCAATAACATTCATGGCGTCCATGCCCTTGTAGGCTTCAGGATGAGCCTTCATATCTTCCCAGAACTGCCTGATGACAGCTGCCAGGCCCGGATTGCTTTCCGCCAGCTGGTCGATGTACTTTTCAATATTTTCATCATGTACAGCCTCTACAATAATCTGGTCCTCATCAGGGATATGCCGCTGTATCAATGACATGAGATACCTGTAGTCTATTATTTCAATCCTGATGGTTTCCAGCTCATACTCGATGTCAATGGTTACATCATCGCCATCATCATCACGAGAACGCTTCAATGCCTCCAGCACATTCTGATACTTTCCCAGATAATCATCAAAATCCTGATGGCTGATGCCATAATCACGCTCCAAATCCTTGTCAGCCCACTCCATATAGACCTGAATTTCCCCAAAGGACTTGTCCAGCTTCTGGAACTGCTTCACAAACTTTGCCATAGCTGCCCTGTCATTCAGCAGGTTATCTACAGCCTCAGGCGCAGGTGCCAGCTTCCTTATCTCACTGATAGCCTCGGTAAATTCCTGCTCAATTTCTGCAAAAGGCGGAGCACTTACATCATTCGTCCCCCCATTGGAATACAGCCAAAGAGCATCATCTACAGCCTTTCTGTATTCCTCAGCTCGCTGGAATATAACAATCATGCCGTACTTCTTCGACCTGTCATACAGCCTGTTGGTTCTGGAAAATGCCTGTATGATATTCTGATAGCTCATAGGCGGCCTGTCCACAAAAAGAATACCGCAAGGCGGTGCATCAAAGCCTGTCAGCAAGCGGTCAACCACAATCACAATATCCAGCTGTTTTTCCCGCAGCCGGTACTGCCCCTTCTTCCTTGCCAGCCTGTCATTCAAATCCGTGTTATATGCCCTCTGGCTGTCAAGGCCATAATTCGTCCCAAACATGGCATTATAATCCTGCATGGCTTCCAGCATGAACTGCTGGTTCTGAATTGAATCATCATCATTCTCGGTAACGGTATGGGTGATGGCAATCCGCGGAAAATCATTCAGCTTACTGCGTACATGCTCCGCTACCTTCCCCTCTGCCACAAACTGTTTCATCAGACGATAATAACACTGGGCATCACTGATGGACTTAACTGTCAGTATAGCTTCATAGGCATCACCACGTTCTGCCGAAAGTCTGAACTTGCCAGCACACTTGTTGATGATG
This sequence comes from uncultured Selenomonadaceae bacterium, assembly GCA_945637225.1. Taxonomy (GTDB): domain Bacteria; phylum Bacillota; class Negativicutes; order Selenomonadales; family Selenomonadaceae; genus CAMCDL01. The sequence continues at coordinate 2,230 of CALZDE010000227.1, read as the reverse complement.
AAGTCAATAACCTCCATACGATGAATATCGTTGGCGTATGGGTCAGTGTCCTGTGCCTTGACCTCTCTCATAACCGTGTAAGTAACTTTGCTACGATCTTCATTGACCAATAGCTCATGCTTCTTTCCTACGCCCATCTGCTCACCAATGACACAAATCTGCTCGTAGGAAATAGTGTCCTTGTACTCAATCTGAAAACCCAGCACAGCCTTGTTGTGCAATGCCTCACGAATAGTATACTTGTGCAGACACGGGCCGAACATGCCCTCAGTAGTCCGAGGCAAATCTCCCTTCCTGGCCCGCATATTTTCCTTAAAAATCGGCGTACCAGTGAAGCCGTACCACAATGAGCTTTCAAAAAAATTCATAATCATTCGCTGGGTTTCAGGCGTTACAGTACGATGGCACTCATCCACTACAAAACCAATCCTCAAACCGTGGAATTTCTTAGTTTTCGTGCTGTCCTTCTTCGCTTCGCTGCTATACCTCTTAATGAGAATTTGCAACTTCTGAATAGTAGTGATAATGGCAATGCGGTCGTTGCTGTACAGTTTCCTTACAAGCTCGCCAATATTCTGGGTGTCCTCAATGTCAACGGCATCATTCTCCGCATAAGCCTTGAAAGATGTGCTGGTCTGCTGATCCAAATCCTTGCGATCAATCAGGAAGATAGTCTTGTCTACGCTAGGTATCGTCAGCAAGTTCTTAGTGACTGTGTAGGAGGTCATGGTCTTGCCTGAGCCGGTGGTATGCCATACAAAACCTGACTTCCCCTCCCCTGACGCCTTTTTCACCGCCTCAATGGCATGAATCTGATATGGACGCAATAACAGCAGCTTCTTCCTCTCAGCATCCAACACGCTGTAGAACCCAATCATCTGATGAGCCTCTGGAATGCGAAGCACGCTCCTGGCAAATTGCAGATAATTCTCCACGGGCTGATTAGAGCTATCAACCCATGTGGTAAGAAAATTCTCGTTGAGCCTGTCACCAGTGTCAGCAGCAATATAACGTGTGTTGCTGCCGTTGGTCACAACATACATCTGCACCAGCCCGAACAAGCCCTTGAACTTGCCCTGCACCTTGTACTTCTTAATCTGCCGAAAGGCATCCATGAAGGGGTGATTCTGATTCTTCAGCTCAATCTGTATCATGGGCATACCATTAATCAGCAGGGTGACATCAAAGCGGCGTTCCCTGTCACCACTGCCCTCTTTAGCTGACACATATTGATTGATGACCTCATAGCAGGAACGACCGCCAGCAATCTCCCTGCTGCTCACAGCAAATAAATGTATCGTCCCCTTTGCTGCATCCTCACGGACAAGGGGAATAACAGCCTCACCATTCTCCCCAGCCAGCCATAAAGCAGCCTTGTAGGGAGTCTGAGCCTGTTCCAGCATAAAGTTCTTAATCTGCCCAAACTCCTCATCAGTAATCAGATCCCCATCCAGCACCGCCTGATTATTCTGATTAAGCTTCTCACGAAAATTCTGCCACAAAGCTTCCTCAGTGGTAATATCCTTGCGGTAAGTCCACTGGGAAATACCTGTTGTAAGCTGCGTTATGAGATTTTTCTCCATTGCCGCTTCAATTTCTGCCATAACTACACCTCCTTACACAAACATCTGCTGAAGCAACCCCTTCTTCATCTCCTGAAGGTCAGAAAGAATTTGCTTTTCAGCAGTTATTTTTTTGTCGAAAGTTGAAAGAAAGTCTGCTATTTTTTGTTGTTCAGCAAGGCAAGGAACAAAACATTTTATACGCGAAAAAGTTTTTTTATTGATGATAGGTGTTGCTGTTTTTCCAGCAAAAATAAACATTACCGGTACAAGCGTCCGCAGCAATGATAATATGAATATTGAGTCATTATCACTGTTAGGTATAATTGCATTAATCTGCTGGTTACAACTACCATCTTCTCCTAATATAGTCATTTTACCAATACTAGCTATACAAGTTATTAACACACTCCCCTTAGGCAAAAAATGAGCCTTATTAATTCCTAAACTTGTTAACTTTCGCTCAGTATCAAAGATATACATCTCATCACTAATATCAGTTGGAGTAACCCATAAAATAGTCCCATTCTCATAGTAACTTTTCACTTTAGTAGATGGTGTATTACCTGTAACAATTTCACCTAAATCTTTAATTCTCTTTTCTTCCCAATCAGGATAATCCTGCCCATTGTCATCTTTAAACCTAATCTCCTGACTAAAGATTTTCT
>CALZDE010000226.1 GCA_945637225.1 uncultured Selenomonadaceae bacterium | reverse complement strand
TAGCCTTGGCATGAGTAAGAATTGCTACCCTGCCACTGGATTTATTTTCCAAAAGGTGCTTTGCACACTGCACACCTGCCATATAATTATCGGAAACTACCGTACTGTCTACCAAATCTGTCCTTGCTACATTGGTATCTATGGCTACCACACTGACACCAGCTGCCTTCGCCTTTTCCAGAGCACCCGCTATATTACCTGAATCAATAGGATTTATAAATAATACCTTTATTCCCTGCTCCACCAGCTCCTGTATTTCTTTGGACTGCTCTTCTTCATCAAGATGCGGATTACGGCTTAACAGCACATCGCCATGACTTTCTATCTGAGTGCGCATTTCCTCATTTATAATAGTATAAAAGGGATTATTTAAAGTCATATAAACAGCACCGAATTTTGTACTGTGTTCCTTCTGCCTGACAGATAAATCCTTTTGAAAAAAATCACAAAAAAGAGCAATCATCATTATAAAAATGAAAATCCCTATCGTACAGGCTATAGAATTAAATAATTTATTATCCATAAACCTACCCTACTAAAAAAGTGGCTCCCCCGAAGGAAAGCCACTCGAAATTACATAGAATTACAGCAGACCGATGAGGTGGCCAGCGATACCAACAATGAACAGGCCGAGGATGATAACGATAGGGGAAATGCCCTTCTTCAGCATCCACATGCAAGCCAGAGTCAGGAGAACTGGAGCCAGACCAGGAATCAGTGCATCTAAATTGTTCTGCAGAGTAGTAACCTTTACAGGCTCCATAGACATACCAGAAGCAGCCTGCTGCATAGCCATCTTTACGCCCATTGCACCATCAGGCAGCTTATCCCACTCGATGTAAGCGCCCTCAGATAACTTAATCTGAGATACAACTGGAGCAAAGTGAATGTTTACCCAACGCTCTACCAGAGCACCGAGAACGAACATACCAAGGATGGAAGCACCCTTAGTGATATTGGTGAGGAGGTCGCCGGACAGGTTCTCAGTAATCTGATTACCAACCTTGAAGCCGAACTCCTGAGTGTACCACATGAAACCATAACGGATTACGTTCCACAGTACGAAGAACATGATAGGGCCGAGGATGTTGCCATCGATAGCGAAAGCAGCACACATAGCACCCAGAATAGGACGTACAGTGAACCAGAATACAGGGTCGCCGATACCAGCCAGAGGACCCATCATACCTACCTTAACGCCCTGGATAGCTGCATCATCTACAGCTGCACCATTAGCGCGCTCCTGCTCAAGAGCCAGGGTAACACCGATAATTGGGGAAGCGATATATGGATGAGTGTTGAAGAACTCCATGTGACGCTTCAGTGCTGCAATACGCTCAGTCTTATCGGTATATAACTTCTTGATTGCAGGCATCATTGCGAATGCGAAACCACCGTTCTGCATACGCTCATAGTTCCAGGAACCCTGTAAGAAGGTGGAACGGAAGCATACTGCCATACGGTCAGCCTTACTTAAAGTAATCTTTTCTGCCATTATATTCACCACTTTCTAATCAATAGTCATCCAGAATCTTGCCCAGTGGGTCAGCACCGTTACCGCCGCTGTTACCACCGTTGCCACCGCCATTGTTGCCGGAGGTCAGACGGAGATAAATCATAACCATTGCCATAGCAATAGCACCCAGGGAGATCAGGGTCAGGTTGGAAAGTGCAGCTACGCAGAAGCCAATGATGAAGAAAGGCCATACTTCAGCAGTAGCGATCATATTGATAACCATTGCATAACCTACAGCAACTACCATGCCGCCGCCGATAGCCATACCATCGGTGAGCCAAGCAGGGATAGACTGCAGAGTGCTCTGTACAACTTCAGAAGGGATGAAGCACAGTGCTACAGCTGGGATAGCGATACGGATACCCTGCATAGCAAGTGCGATAATCTGCCAAGCGTCCATTGCGCCCATGTTGCCCTTTTCTGCTGCAGCGTCCATACGATGAACGATAGGTACAGACAGAGTTCTAACAACCATGGTCAGGAACAGGCCTGCTACTGCCAGTGGAATAGCAATAGCGATAGAAGTAGAAATACCAGCTGCGCCCTGACCACTCTGAATAAGAATAATAGCGGATGCTACAGATGCGAGTGCTGCGTCAGGTGCTACTGCGGCGCCGATGTTAGCCCAGCCCAGAGCGATCATCTGAAGGGTACCACCCAAGATAATGCATGGCATAGGATCACCGGATACGATACCAATCAAGGTGCAGGCTACGATTGGCTGATGGAACTGGAATTCATCAAGAATACCTTCCAGACCTGCCAATAAAGCCACAATAAATATACCAATAATAGTTATTGTACTCATAATATCCTCCGTATACCCATATAGGGTCTTACTTTTTCAAAAACTCAGCAAAGCCAGCTAATTAAAGAAGGGACTCTGCCTTGGCAATCAGGTCGTCAATATTCTCTGGGGAATCAGATGGAACCTTACGAACATCGAACTCGATACCCATCTTCTTCAGCTCCTGGAAAGTAGCTAAATCTTCCTTGCCCATAGAAACAACCTTATTAACTACAACCTTACCAACAGAATGAGCCATAGAACCTAAGTTCAGCTTCTTGATGGAAACGCCAGCCTTGATAACAGACAGGGCATCCTGTGGGTTCTCAAACAGCAGTAAAGCCTTGGTTGCGCCAAAACGTGGATCCTTCTCTACCTCAATAATCTTCTTCAGAGGTACAACGTGAGCCTTGATACCTGGAGGCGCTGCCTTCATGATGAGGCCCTTACGGAGAGCGTCCTTAGAAACGGCATCGGAAACAACAATGATACGGTCTGGCTGTACGGACTTACTCCAAGCAGTAGCAACCTGACCATGTAATAAACGGGAATCAATACGAGCTAAAACGTACTTAATGTGACCATCACCAAGTACAGTACCCTCTGGAATGTCACCTACTGGTGCATCAGATGCAGATGCAGTAACAGCAGGCGCAGGTTCCAACTCCTCTGGAACAGGGCTTATGCCATCACGTGCAGGGGTAATAATTGCCTTAGCCATGTCGTAAGCCGGAACATCTGGATTACCCATGCGCTCACCTAAAGCGGTAATTAACATAGGAAGATTTAAGCCAGTTACGATAGCCCACTTCTTGTCTGGGTTCTCACCCAAAATACGATTGCACTGATTGAATGGTGTGCCTCCCATCAGGTCAGCCAGGAAAATAATTTCCTCCTGGTTAGACAGAGAACTAATCGCCTTGTTCAGCTTTGCATGCAGATCATCAGGGCCCATATCAGGAGTTAAGGTAACAGCTACCATATCTTCCTGTGGTCCGAAAACCATGCCTGCTGACTGAAGAATGCCTTCCGCCAGTCCCCCATGGCTGGTCAGAACTATTCCTGTCATGATATTCCTCCTTCCTCTCTCGAGAACAAAAAAATGATTTCAACAAAGCATGAAATCCCTAAACTTTGTTGTAGCAAATTTTCGGTTGCAAATACCACCAAAAATTTGCTTAAAAATCCCTAGCAATCATTATAACACAATAGAAAATAAATAACAAGTATTTTTTTACAATTTTTCACATTTTTTCACGCCAAAAAGACGAACTGTGTTTTTCTGCTACAATTCATCTTTTTCAACTCAACTTTTCATTTATTTTTCAGAAATATTTCGACTATTTTCATGGTTAAATATCTTTAATTTGCATTTGTTTTCATTAATTTTGTTGTATTTTGTCTCTTATACGCATGTATATATAAGCTAAAAAAACTTGTCTGCCCCATCAATGCGACATCCAT
>CALZDE010000225.1 GCA_945637225.1 uncultured Selenomonadaceae bacterium | reverse complement strand
GCTGTCATAGGAAGAAAATGCTTGTTGCATTTTCATGATTGAGGGCGTTATAAGCCCATCGGTACTGCCGGTGGGTTTTTGATTGCGGTTGTTACGGTGGATTTTTACATAACTTCACGTATGTGAAAAAGGTTATATTTTCAATTTATGTGAATGTATAATAACATATGTGACAATAAAAGACGAAAAATCATCTTTTTTTAGGAATTTTATAAAAAAATAGATAAAAACTCTTGCAATCAAGTATTGTTCTGTTGTATTATGAGCTTGTCAGGAAGACATAAAAAGAGAAAAGATAATCACAAAAGTGAAAGTGATTTATCTTTACTACCGGTAGACGCAATTTTAAACGTTGTAATAGTAGCCCATTTAGGGAAATGTGGTTACTGAAATGGCAGGTTAGGAGGGAATTTTAATGCTAATCGGTCTAATCATGTTGGCTGTAGTCATGTGGATTTTGCAGACCATCTTGGCTGTAAGGCAGTTTAATCAGTTTAACAGGCATATCAAGGAGCTTCGTAAGAGCGGTAAAGTAGCAATTGGCAAGGCAAAGGGGAAACTGAGAGCAGGTGCAATAGTCATGTTTCTTATTGATGATAATTTAAAAATTGTCAAGGGTGAAATCATGAACGGCTTTACAAGTCTGGCTCGTATCAAGGAGTTTAATAATTTTAATGATGTAAATCTTCTTGATCTTGATGCAGATATGTGCAAAGGATTAAATAAGCAAATAGCTGAGGCTGTAATGGCTACCCGCAAGGACTACTTAGACTATCAGGAAATGATAGCTAATCAGAACATGACAGCTTCTGTTACAGCATAATTCCCATTGCCTGCAAACAGGTATGATTTATTTAAACAATTTAATAATGTAAAAAGAGGGGAGAAAACAAAATGGATACTTTGATTTTCTTAGCGCAGGGGTTTATTGGGATGTTTAACAAAGGCGGCGAGGTCTTAGTCGGCTGGGTGAGTGGTATCATTCCTACCTTAGTCGTACTGCTGGTGTGCATGAACGCCTTGATTGCACTGGTAGGTCAGAAACGCCTTGAAGGAATTTTTAAGTTTTGTGCGGCAAATATTTTCACCCGTTATATCGTACTTCCTGTAGTCGGCACTTTCTTCTTCTGTAATCCAATGACTCTTTCTTTAGGCAAGTTCCTGCCTGAGTATTACAAGCCTTCTTATTATGCAGCAGGTTCAGCTTCCTGCCATACTCTGAATGGTCTTTTCCCACACATTAATCCTGGTGAGTTGTTTGTATATCTTGGTGTTGCTAATGGTATCATTCAGCTGGGCCTTCCATCTGTTGACTTAGCACTTCGCTATGCTCTTATCGGTATCGTTATCAACTTCATTCGTGGTGTTGTTACTGACCTTACAACTGCTTATGTTCAGAAGCAGCAGGGGATTCAGCTCAGTAAGACCTTAAAGTAAGAATTGTATTTAATGTAATGAAAAGGAGTAATGCATCATGGCAGAATATAAATCCGTAATTGTAAGTGCTGGTTCTGGCGGTTTTGGTGGTCCACTCACTTTGGTTCCATCTGAACAGAAAAAATATGTAGTAAATATTACTGGTGGCGTAATTTCTCCAGTAGCCCGCAGAGTAGCTGAAATGACTGGATGTGAGCTGGTAGATGGCTTCAAGACTAAGGTACCTGATGAAGAAACCTTATGCGTAATCATCGACTGTGGCGGTACTCTCCGTTGTGGTATTTATCCTCAGAAGCGTATTTTCACTTTGAACGTAAATCCTACTGGCCCTTCTGGTCCATTGGCAAAGCATATTACTGCTGATATATATGTTTCTGCAGTAAAAGAAGATAGCGTAGCCTTTGCAGATGGCAGTGCCGCACCAGCAGCAGCAACTCCAGCACCAGCAGCTGAGCCAGCTAAAAAGCCAAAGTATGATACCAGCAAGAAGATTTCTGAGCAGGATGGCGGTCTGATGGCTCGTATCGGTCAGTTTATGGGCGGTATTGTAGCTACATTCTATCAGGCAGGCCGTGATTCCATTGATACCATTATTAAGACAATCCTTCCATTCATGGCTTTTGTATCAATGCTGATTGGTATCATTCTTACCTCTGGTATTGGTGATGTAATAGCTCACGTTTTAGCTCCATTTGCCAGCTCTATTGGCGGTCTGGTACTGTTATCTCTTATCTGTTCCTTCCCATTCCTGTCTCCATTCCTTGGACCTGGTGCTGTTATCGCTCAGGTAATCGGTGTACTCATCGGTGTAGAAATTGGTGAGGGTCAGATTCCACCTCAGTTTGCTCTGCCAGCTCTGTTCGCTATCAATGCTCAGTGTGCATGCGACTTTATTCCAGTAGGTTTAGGTCTTGCTGAGGCTGAAGCAGAAACCGTAGAGGTTGGTGTTCCTTCTGTACTGTATTCCCGTTTTATCACTGGTCCTGTTTCTGTAGTTTTGGCATGGTTGGCATCCTTCGGCTTATATGAAGGTTAATTATTAGGAAAAATAAGGGGAGAGTTTACAATGAAAAAGTATTATTCTACAAAAATTGTTGAATTGGGAGCAATGGTAGATGCTTTTAGAATGGATGGCATGATTATCATGTTTAATGAAAATGCTCCTGAGGAACTTCGTGATTACTGTGCTCTGCATAAAGGAAATGAGCTTACAGACATTGTGACTGCTGGTGATATTGTGCAGGTCGGCGATGGCATGTACACAATAGTATATGTAGGCGAGCAGGTACAGAAAAATCTCAAGGATTTAGGTCATATATGTCTCCGTTTTAACGGTAATCAGGATAATGAATCTATGGAAGGCAGTATTTATTTAGAAAAAGATGATATATTACCTTTTGTTGTGAATGATGAAATTGCGTTTTATAAGCCTTAATGGAAATATGATTTTATGAATAATTAACAAGGAGCGAATTATTATGTCATGGTTAAATTTAGAGGGTAAAACCGCTGTTGTTACTGGTGCTGCTTCTGGTATAGGCAAGGCTGTAGCTCAGTCATTTTTAGATAATGGTGCAAATGTAGTAGTTTGCGATATGAATCCAAATGAACCAACATTTGAATTAAATGAAAATAGCGGTGAGGTTTTATATGTAGTAACTAATGTTACTAATGCAGAAAATATCTCTGCTATGGTAGAACAGGCAAAAGCAAAATTCGGCAAATTAGATATTCTGGTAAATAACGCTGGTATTAATATTCCTTGTCTTTTGGCTGACCCAAAAGATCCACATGGCAAGTACGAATTAAACGACAATGTGTATGACAAGGTTACTGGCGTAAATATTAAGGGTGTTTATCTTTGTGCACAGGCTTTAACTCATGAATTTTTTGCAAATGGTGAGGGCGTAATTATCAATATGTCTTCTGAATCAGGTTTGGAAGGTTCTGAGGGGCAGAGCATTTATGCCGCTACAAAGAATGCTGTAAATTCCTTCACTCGTTCATGGGCAAAGGAATTAGGCAAGCATAATATTCGTGTGGTTGGTGTAGCCCCTGGTATCATGGAAGCAACAGGTCTTCGTACCTTGGCTTATGAGGAAGCATTATCCTATACCCGTGATATCACCGTAGAAGACTTGCGCAAGGGTTATTCAAATACCAAAACAACTCCATTGGGGCGTTCTGGTAAATTAAGTGAAGTTGGTGATACAGTCGCATTTTTAGCTAGTGACAGAGCAAGCTATATTCATGGTATAACTGTAAATGTTGCTGGCGGTAAAACTAGAGGTTAAAAATTACATACTTCTTTAATTAATATAAGTCCCCCAGCTTTATA
>CALZDE010000224.1 GCA_945637225.1 uncultured Selenomonadaceae bacterium | reverse complement strand
GCTGTCATAAGAAGAAAATGCTTGTTGCATTTTCATGATTGAGGGCGTTATAATTGTACGAAATGGAACGCATGAAATATATGAGTAAATTTTATAGGGTAACGTGTTTTCTGCTGATTTGCGTTTTTCTGATGTTTACAGGAAATGGTGAAGCAAAGCAGAAGATTGGTGAATTACAGCAGTCTGATTTTGGCTACAATGGCGTTTGCCTGCTGGATACGGCAGATAAGCTGGACTTGTGGCAGGAAAAGCCAATGTTTGAAACGGATATGGTGTATGATGAAATGCGTGTAAAACGTTATACCTACGACCATGATGTGACGGTTTATGTTTCTGATAAAGATAATAAAATTATCGAGATTACCTTAGGCGGTAAAAGGTATGAGCTTCGTAATGGTGTAAAGTACGGGACTCTCAAAACCCTTTTAATGGCTACTTATGGCAAATATGTGCCTATGAAAATAGAAGGTATTCCCTGTTATATTTATGAAAGTGAGAAATTTCCAGGGCTTCATTTTGTAGTGGAGCTGGATAGTGATAATTTCTTTTTGACAGGGGTCAGGCTGACAACACTTCCAGTTGAGGAGGATAAGCCGTTTAGAATGTATACTCCGCCTGATGAAGATCCGGCTGACTGGGATAAAGATTATCATGGGGTACGGTATAATTTTAAGGTAAATTCTAAGGTGAGCAATTAAAAATATATAAGTTGGGGTAATGGTAAAACATTTGAGACAGAAGCAAGGTGATGTAGCTTATGGATAATGTATGTACATACAAGTCACAAAAAATTAAGGATATTAGACGTATGGTACAAGTGGCAAGAGGTGAGGAGCCTGCTGATCTTGTATTAAAAAATGGCGAGGTTTTTAATGTTTTTACTGGTGAATTTTTAAATAGGGATATTGCTATTGTAGATGGCTATGTAGCTGGTGTGGCAGAAGGTTATCATGGCATTGAGGAAATTGACTTGGAGGGGCGGTATGTGACTCCGGGCTTTATTGATACTCATATTCATATCGAAAGCTCTATGCTTACGCCGGCAGAATTTGTTAAGGTAGCCATTCCAAATGGCACAACTACGATCATTGCTGACCCGCATGAAATAGCAAACGTTTCGGGAGCAGATGGTATTAAATACATGCTTGACGCTACGGAAAATGTTCCGTTGAATGTTTTCTTCGTGCTTCCTTCCTGTGTGCCTTCAACACCTATGGAAAATTCTGGTGCAGTGCTTTTGGCTGATGATTTAGAGCCTTTCTTAAAGCACCCACGAGTGCTGGGATTAGGCGAAGTTATGAATTTTTCAGGCGTTCTTGATTTGGACCCTGTGGTTCATGAAAAGCTGGAAATGGCGCAGGATTATAAGATTGATGGTCATGCTCCTGGTCTTAAAGGTAAGGATATCATGGCTTATGCGGCGGCAGGTATCAGCTCTGACCATGAATGTGCTACAGCTGAAATGGCTAGGGAAAGGCTGAGAGCAGGTATGCAGGTACTTATTCGTGAGGGTACTGCCTGCAAAAATCTGAAGGCACTTATTCAGGTAATTGATAATGATACGGCACCTTTCTGCAGTTTTGCAGTGGATGATAAACTTCCAGCTGACCTCATTAAGAATGATTATATTAATGGCATGGTGCGAAAGTCTATTGAGGGCGGTGTCAGCGTGGCTACTGCCTTGCAGATTGCTACTATCTTTGCGGCTCGTAACTATGGCTTGTATGACATAGGTGCAATTGCTCCAAATTATCGAGCAGATATTATCGTATTTGATAATTTGCAGGAGTGGGAGCCTACAATGGTCTTTAAAGACGGCAAGCTGGCTATGGACGTAAAGAAAAATGAAGGAAAGATACTTCTGCCTGTGGAAAAGGTTTCTGCAGAAAGCGTTAAAAATTCCATGTACTTAGGTGAGGTAACTGTAGATAGACTCCGCCTGCCTATTAAGGGTGATATGGCTTATGTAATAGGTCTGATTCCTTATCAGATAAAGACGAACAAGTTTAAGCTTCCAATTACGAAGAAGGATGGCTGTGCTGTCAGTGACCCAACGAAGGATATTTTAAAGCTGGCTGTATGGGAACGTCATCATGCTACGGGAAATGTTGGTGTTGGACTTGTCAAGGGTTTTGGCTTAAAAGAAGGTGCTATGGCTTCTACTGTGGCACATGACTCACATAATCTCATTGTTATTGGTGCAAATGACGAGGATATGGTGAAGGCTGTGCAGGAGCTTTCAAAAATGGGCGGTGGCATGGTAGTAGTAAAGGATGGCAAGGTACTTGTATCCTTGGAGCTTCCTATTGCGGGTCTTATGACAGACGCTCCAGCAGAGGATATTGCCCAAAAACAGGCAGAGCTCAGAGCGACCTGTCATAGCTTGGGTGTACATAAATACTTTGCACCGTTTTTGACATTGGCGTTCCAGAGTTTGGCAGTTATTCCACAGATTCGCCTGACTGATCAGGGACTGGTGGATGTTACACTGAATGACATTATTGACATTGAAGCTGATGAAGCAGAAGAAGAATTTTTGAGGCAAAATCATATTTAATGAAATATTAGGAAAATGCTAGGCTATGCTTTACAAATTAGTTATTTTCCTGTAAAATACTTATGAATTTATTTTTGAAGTGAGGTTATTTTTAATGGATTACAGAGAGACAACCTGGTACAGTGACAGAGTAAACCGTCACATGAACATTAAGATTTACGGCTGGGGCGGTACTCCAATTCTGGTTTTCCCATGTCAGGATTCTATGAGCAACAACTTTGCTGATTTCGGAATGATCGATACTATTTCCGATTTTATCAACAATGGCAATGTTCAGCTTTTCTGTGTTGATACTATTGATACTGAGAGCTGGTCTGACGTAAATAACTGGGATAAGTGCCATCGTTCCTGGAGACAGGAGTGCTACTACAATTACATTATTGAAGAAGTAGTACCTTTCATCATGAACAACAATAATTCCGGCTGGCTGCCAGTTGCTTTGGGCTGCAGCTTGGGTGCTACTCATGCAGCAATCGTGGCTCTGCGTCGTCCTGACCTTTTTGGCGGCTGTCTTGCTATGTCTGGTGCTTATGATGCAAAGTATTTCTTTGATGGCTGGATGGATGAGAATCTTTATAAGAACTCTCCAGTAAACTTCGTTGGTGATCTTCCTTGGGACCACTGGTATCTTGACCTTTACAGACAGAGAAATATCATGCTGATTGTTGGTCAGGGTGCATGGGAGGATGAAGGCCGTCGCACTACTGCTATTATGCGCGATATTTTCGCAGCTAAGGGTGTAAATGCGACCTGTGATTTCTGGGGCTATGATGTTGACCATGACTGGCCTTGGTGGAAGGTACAGATTCGCTACTATCTGCCACGCGTATTCTAATTTGATTCCTAAGGAGCATTTATCATGAATGTTGTTTTTATGTCACCACATTTTCCACAGTTCTTTTGGATGTTCTGTGATCGTTTAAAGAAAAATGGTGCTAATGTACTGGGTATTGCAGATTGTCCTTATGATAATCTGGATCAGAAGGTAAAGGATTCTCTTACTGAGTATTATTACGTTCAGAGCATGGAGGACTACGATCAGGTTTATCGTGCTGTTGCGTACTTCTCTTTTAAGTATGGCAAGATTGACTGGCTGGAGTCCAACAACGAGTATTGGTTGGAGCAGGATGCCCGTCTCCGTACTGATTTCCATATTACTACCGGTGAGCAGTATGAAAATATTGGACGTATCAAGCATAAGTCTGCTATGAAGAAGTATTATGCAGAGGCTGG
>CALZDE010000223.1 GCA_945637225.1 uncultured Selenomonadaceae bacterium | reverse complement strand
AAAAAAATTAAAAAAGTGCTTGACAAACATATATGATAGTGCTATAATCTTAATTGTTGTGAGCGATACAACGAAATAAATTGAATATCTACTTGTTTGGTAGAGCACTTAGTGGAGAGTTGTCCGAGTGGTTGAAGGAGCACGCCTGGAAAGCGTGTGTACGGTGGTACTGTACCGAGAGTTCGAATCTCTCACTCTCCGCCATTTTTATGTCTAAAAACAAGTTTTCTTTCTTAGGTCGGGCTACAGCGTCTTGGTCTTGCGCAAGGGGGCCCCATGAACCACGTCAGGACAGGAATGTAGCAGCGTTAAGTGGATCGTCAACTGTGCCGCGAGGGTGCCTGGGGGTTGTGGTCCGACGTGGGAAAGGATCGAGGTGGAGCCATGAGGCTCTTTTTTTGTATATATTTCTAAATTTGGGGGAAGGAGGATTATCTATGGCTTATGTAGCATTATATAGAAAGTGGCGTCCTGACAGTTTCAAGAATTTAGTAGGTCAGGAGCATATCAGCAGGACATTATCCAATGCCATTACAAGCGGACGTATCGGTCATGCGTATCTGTTTTCCGGTCCTCGTGGTACTGGTAAGACAAGTACCGCTAAGATTTTGGCTAAATCGCTGAACTGTGATAAGGGACCTACTCTTGAGCCTTGCGGTGTATGTGAGAGCTGCCGCAAGATTGCGGATGGTTCTTCCATGGATGTTTATGAAATTGATGCTGCTTCCAATCGTGGCATTGATGAAATACGTGATTTGCGTGAGACTGTGCAGTATGCGCCTGTACTGGGGCGGTATAAGGTGTACATCATTGATGAGGTGCACATGCTGACAACAGAAGCCTTTAATGCTCTTTTAAAGACCTTAGAGGAACCGCCTGCACATGTGGTGTTCATTTTAGCAACTACCGAAGCACATAAGGTGCCGGCTACCATTCAGTCAAGATGTCAGCGATATGACTTTAAGCGCATTACGCTGGAGGATATTTTGGGGCGGTTGCAGCTTGTAGCTGATGATATGAAGCTTCAGGCGGAGCCAGAGGCGCTTAGGATGATTGCTCTCAGGGCTGAGGGCGGTATGCGTGATGCTCTCAGTATCATGGACCAGTGCACGGCTCTTTCAGAGGGAAATCTCACTAAGGAGAGGGTTCAGCAGCTTCTCGGTCTTATTGGCCGTGAATGGGTAAGCAAGCTTGCAGGAGTTATCTGTAAGCAGGATTCTTCCGCTGTACTCAGCATGGTGGCAGAGCTTCTCCGTGACGGCAAGGACCTCAATCAGCTTCTATCTGAATTATCTGCTCATTTTAGAAGTATTATGCTTTATCAGGCAACTAATTCCATGGAAGCCGCTGGTGTATTTCAGGAGGGTGAAGAAGCTGTTATTCAGCAGAGCAAGGCACTTTCCAAAAATCAGATTATGGGGATTATACGCCGTCTCCATGAAGCTATGAGCGAGGTAAAGTGGTCGCCTCAGCCTAGAATTTCCGTGGAAGCAGTCCTTTTGGAGCTTTGTCAGGGTAATTTTTCCAGTGGCAGGGACAATACAGCCAGCTTTGATATTGAGCCCGCCAAGGAAAATACTTCTGCTGTGTCTGATGGCAGGATTGCTCAACTGGAATTGAAAATAGGCCAGCTGACGGCTATGGTAGAAGAATTAAAGGCAAATCCGCCTGTGGCAGTTAATAATGAGCCTATGGCACCAGCAGTTCCTGTTGCTATGCCAAAGAGAAGCAGTAAGCCTTCTGATGAGGATGTAGCAAAGCTTTTGGATAGTGCGATGGAGGAGCCGGTTTATTCTGAGGAAATGCAGAGAGCATGGGAGAATGTAAAGGCAGAGATGGGTGGCCCTTTAAAGGCAATGCTTGTTGTGACTAAGTTTATTGGCATAGAAAATAACAATTTCCATCTTGCTATTGCCAGTGCTATGTTTTATGACAGGATACAGTTAAACCCTACCAAGGGGGATATTGAAAGGCGACTAAAAAAGCACACAGGCATGGATTTACATCTCAGATGTCATCTTGACAAGGGTCTTGCCAATGATGCAGGTATGCAGGCATGGATGGGGAACACTTCACCTAAAAAGCCAGCAGAGACACCTCTTCCACCGGAACCAAAGCAGGATAAGGCAACGGTAGAAGCTCATCACGATGTAGATGTAAATATGAAGGAACTTCAGCCGAAGGAACATTCATCACTTCAAAATGCTGTCAATGTTTTTGGCGATCATTTTGTAGAGATGGACGGTAACAGCAAAAAGCCAGAGCCAGTTCCTATGGTGCCGGTTTCCGATGAATTTATTCCTGATATAATAAATCAGGATGATATAATTGACGACATTCCCATTGATGTAGATTTTGCTGATTACTCTGACGTACCCCCACCAGAGTACGAGGATCAGTAAATTAATTTCTAATTAATTTCTAATTTGACTTCATGTATATTTTTTGATAGCATATAAACTATGAAGAATGTTTGAGGAGGATCACATATTATGGCTAATATGTTTGGTGGCAATATGAATATGAACGGTATGATGAAGAAGGTTCAGAAACTGCAGAAGCAGATGACTCAGATGCAGGAAGACCTGAAGAAGCGTACCGTAGAAGTAACTGCTGGTGGCGGTGCTGTTAAGATCGTCATGAGCGGTGAGAAGGAAGTAAAGGATTTAAAGATTGATCCAGCAGCTGTTGACCCAGAAGATGTAGAAATGCTTCAGGACCTTTTATCCGCAGCTTTCAATGAGGCAACCAAGAAGGTTGATGAGATGATGGCTAACGAGATGGGTAAGCTCACTGGCGGTATGGGCCTGCCTCCGGGATTATTCTGATATGCAGTACATAGAACCTATGGCCAAATTAATCGAAAATTTCCGTTCCTTGCCGGGAATTGGCAGCAAGACTGCTGTAAGATTGGCCTATCATGTGCTGGATATGGATAAGGAAAAGGCAAAGGCTTTGGCAGAGGCTATTATAGGTGCCAAGGAAAAGGTTGGCTTCTGTCAGGTGTGCTACAACCTTACCGATACAAATCCCTGTCGTATCTGCGGTTCTGAAAAGCGTGACCATTCTGTAATCTGTGTGGTGGAGCAGCCACAGGATGTAGCCGCTATGGAGCGTATGAGGGATTTCAAGGGTGTTTATCATGTACTGCATGGTGCACTTTCACCTCTTTCTGGTATTGGGCCTGATAATCTCAGGGTTAAGGAGCTTCTGACACGTCTTTCTGATGGAGTCGTGCAGGAGGTAATTATGGCTACCAATCCCAATGTAGAGGGTGAAGCTACTGCCATGTATTTAGCAAGACTTTTGAAGCCTATTGGCATTAAGGTGACTCGTATTGCGCACGGTCTTCCTGTGGGGGGAGATTTGGAGTATGCTGACGAGGTAACATTGTCCAGGGCTATGGAAAACCGTATTGAGCTTTAAGCCGTTTGAGGCCTAGAGCCGATGGGAGCTGTTCGTCATGGAATTTAATTTAATAATAGCGTTTGCAATTGGAATGTTGATATTGGGCATGGTGATGAAGGTTATTTCCTTGCCATTGAAGCTATTGAAGTGGTTTATAACCAACAGTATTATGGGAGCGATTATGCTGGCCATAGTGAATATGTTTGGTCTGGGCCTTGATATTAATTTTATAAGTGCAATGACAGCAGGCGTACTTGGTATACCTGGTGTAATACTGATTATAATACTGCATTTCATTTAATAGCAGATGTTAGGATATTTTCCGCTCCGTAAGGGGCGGTTTTTTTATCATAATGTGGCAGAAGACTCCCACCTCTATAGGTGGGGGATGAATGC
>CALZDE010000222.1 GCA_945637225.1 uncultured Selenomonadaceae bacterium | reverse complement strand
TATGTAAAATTTTATTAATTTACAGGCTCAACTAAAACCTGTAAACTGGTGTATATAAATATGATGATTATGCTAAGATGGATTATAACTGCACATTTAAAGAAGATAAAGGAGTATGGAAATTTAAATGGCAGGCTACAAATTATAAGTCTAACGATCATTCTGATGGATGGCTGAAAGTATCTGATTATAAAATTGCAAATGATGTATTATATATAATTTTACACTAATTTTTATCATATGAAAACATCTGTAAAAGATATAATATTTTGTTAAAGAAATAAATATATTGGATCTTATTTGCACCACTTTACAGTATAATTGGCTGGTATAAGTGCTCCATAATAAGTTTTACCCATAAGTGTCAGCCGGCCATTAGCGTGGTCGGCTTTTAGTTTCCCAAGATACTATTATATTGCACAAGTATGCACAATACTTATAAAGCTAAAGTATAATAAACTAAAGTACGATAAAGTTTTTCTTGATTAAGTTTACTGATTGTAATATACTATAATCAGTACATAGATAATGGAGGTGCAAAGCATGAATTTTATCGGAAGAAAGCGGGAACTTGCTACATTAGACAGGCTTTATCAGCAGGATAAATTTCAGTTTGTCGTAATATATGGCAGAAGACGAGTCGGAAAAACCGCCTTGATTAATAAGTTTATTGAAAATAAGCCTGCTATTTATTTCACTGGAGTGGAATCAAACAGCAAGCAAAATTTAGAAAATCTCAGCAGTGCAATTTACGATGGCGGGGAAACAGAAGGGTTAAGTTTCGCCAGCTTTCAAATGGCTTTAGAAAATGTATTTAAAACTGCATCCACTGACAGGAAAATTCTTGTCATAGATGAATATCCATACGTAGCCAAAGCAGATAAAAGTTTTGCCTCCACATTACAAATGCTAATCGACAAATATAAGGACACCAGCAAACTTTATCTTATACTTTGTGGCTCCTCTATGTCATATATGGAAGATGAAGTTCTTGCATACAAAGCACCGCTGTACGGTCGCCGAACTGCTCAGATGAAAATTTTACCTTTTACCTTTCAGGAAGTCTGTGAATATGCTACTGGCTTTTCTCCTATAGACAAAGCCTTACTCTACGGAATTGCAGGCGGAACACCACAATACCTGCTTCAGATGGATAACACCAAAACAATTGAAGATAACATAAAAGATACTTTTTTAAACCCATCTTCTATACTTTTTGAAGAACCTATGAATTTATTGAAGCAGGAAGTACGAGAACCATCAGTATATACCGCAGTGATTACAGCTATTGCTACTGGTGCCTCAAAAATTTCTGAAATTTCTAATAAAATTGGTGAAGATACTTCCATATGCTCTAATTATATTCGCAATTTAATAAATCTAGGAATTGTAAGAAAAGAAACTCCATATGGAGAAAAACCAGGAAAAAAGACAATATACATTATTGAAGATAATATGTTCAAATTCTGGTACAGATTCATTCCTAAAGTTAATACGTTAATAGCCAGAGGCAGAATTGATTCAGCTTATGCAAAAATAGAACCACACCTTACAGAATACATGGGACATATATTTGAAGATATCTGCACCGAATATTTATGGCACCTGCTTGACTCTGAAAAATCATCAGTAGAATTCTCTGGTTTAGGACATTGGTGGGGAAATGATCCAAAGGAGAAAAAGCAGGTAGAAATAGATATACTTGGCTTTGGAGAGGAAAATGATGCTATTTTTGCTGAATGCAAATGGCAAAATGAAAAGGTAGATACTGCTATTCTAAAAACACTTGTTTACCGAAGCACTCTTTTTCATAAAAACAAAAAATTCCTCTATCTATTTTCCAAAAGCGGTTTTACCACTGGATGTATTAAAGAGGCAAACGAACTTGGTAATGTCAAACTAATATCCTATGAAGAGATAGTAAAATAGGAATACGATAAAATAAATACCTTCACAGTTAGTAATAAATTGCTAATTGTGGAGGCTTTTTTATTTTAAGCTCCATCTTAATTGCTTTATACTACTGGTAGAATGACAAGAACAAAAACTATTGATATACTGTTAAATGTAGGAAGGAGGCATAGTATGGCAAACAAGGATATATTATTTTCACCGTTGGGTGGCGGGCAGGAGGTAGGTGCTAACTGTTATCTTTTAAAGCTTGGCAACGACAATCTCCTTCTTGACTGCGGTATCGGCAATAACCGTTATATGAAATATGCACCCGACCTGTATACACCTCTAAAGCAGGGATTATTACAAAGCCTGCAACAAATTTCCAAAATATTCATTTCTCATGCTCATCTTGACCATGTTGGATTTTTAGGTGAAATACTTAAGGAAAACAATACCAGTGCTGTTTATATGACGGAAGTAACTAAAATACTGACTGGAATACAGCTAAAAAACTGTTCACTCTTTAAGCAGAAAAGAAATAAACAGCTTAATTTATATAATAGCCTGTTAGAAACAAGATGTACACCTGTGTCTTTTTATCAGGAAATTCCTTTTAAAGATTATTCTGTTACCTTTCTTCCTGCAGGTCATATTCCAGGTGCCATGATGCTTCTTATAAGATATGCTGGAAGAAATATATTGTACACAGGTGATTATTCTGTCAATAGTACAGCATTTACTACTGGTTGTCAGCTTCCTAATGAAAAAATTGATATATTGATTACATGTGGACTTCATGCCAGACGTTCAACTCATGTAAAAAACAGTAATTTAAACAGACGTTTTATGCACCTTTCTTATTATTTGGATAATGGGATTTCTGTAGCCTGCAATGTCCATCAGCTAAGCAAGGGCATAGAGCTTTTAAAGCTTTTAAATAAGTATTATCATAATGAATTTCCTATTTATGTTGATGAATCTGCAATGCAGGTAATCAAGCTTTTAGAAAATAAAGGCATTCCTATTATGGAAAAAAACAATTATTTATTAAAAAATGGTATTGAAAAATATCCTTGCATTACTTTAAGTAACAAACAGCATTATTTTGGCGGAAGATTTCATTCCGAGGATATTGATTTTTCCTTGCATGATGATTTTAATGAAACCGTTGATTTTATAAAAAAAATAAATCCTGCTCAGGCTGTTATAATTCATTCTCCACCTGAAAAGAATTATGATGATATTTCTGTTGAACAGGTGATTATGAGAGATGCTGATTGCAGAACACAATTTATTTTCCCTGAAAATGGTGAAATAATAGTTTTATGACGGAGGTTGGTACCATGAACGATATAGAAAGAAATGTTAAAACAGAAAAGGTCGAATTATTAAGAAAACAGCTTAGTGAAGCTATCGACAATGCACTTAATAAGCAGTTACAATCAAAATATATTATTAACAAAGATGAAAATATTCAGGAAAGCCAGCTCCTAAGACTTTTATGTGATGATTGGAACATGAGATGGAAAACCTGCTCCTATAAAATGAATAATCATTATGGCTACAATCTTTCCTTTGATGATATAAAGGCAATCATAAGACGCAAGGGCATAATAAATGAAGGAACAAGAAAATGTGTATATAAATGGGCTACTGAACTTTCTACTTTATTTATAAATGCATTAAGCGAGGGTACTGCAGAGGCTTTTGAAAAATTTAAGAAGCATAGAAATAAGGATATTCAATGCTATGATGGTTCACGTCTGAAGGTACAGGACAGAATTGGTATTATTATGCTGTTTCATGTTAATCAGCCTTTAGGCAGTAAAAACGTATTCTACCGCTTAAATCAGCTTAGCAATTATTCCTGTAAAAGCCTTTTATTAAATTTCATGGATATACTGTCTGCATACT
>CALZDE010000221.1 GCA_945637225.1 uncultured Selenomonadaceae bacterium | reverse complement strand
CATCTCCAAAGTGGACAGGACTTAAAAATTTAAGCTGATAAATATAGTAACTCATAAAATTATCCTTCTAAAGTTTGAAAAATCTCACAAATATCATCTACATTTATGGCTGATGAATTATTAACTGCTACCTTTTCTATTCTGAAGTTATTGAATGAAACTCTGCCATAGCCTCTTGAACCATGACCACCTATATAATCATACTGCAAAAGCTGCATTCCATCTGCTAAAATTTCCATATCTTCTTCCAGCTCATCAAGCTTTTCTACATTGTAAATTATAGATACATCAAATTCTGCACCAGCTGGAACTCTTTCTATCTGCCTTGGATTAGCAACAGCAGTAACACGATTAATAGAATTTTCCCATTTTACTTCGCCAATATAAGTATCTGTATCCATATTTGCTAATCTTCTCAGACTATTCTCGGAAAGTTTGCTGTCTGTAAAAATTAAGCGTGAAGCATGAAACTCATTCTTGGCACTACAGCCAAACAATCTCTTAACGCAATCCTTATCTTCATCTACTTTATTAAGCACATAACCATCATGGAGACTTCTTGCTAATAATGTACGAATCTTTCCCTTTAATGAACTACCTGGAATAATTGGCTGTTTGGTAACTGTATCACGAACAAACGGACTATCCACTGCACCTATAGGAGCAAAATCACTTGAACCGCCAATATGCATACCGCTTTCTAATCTTAAAACTGCTTTTATAACTAACTTACCCTTAAAAGACTTGATTCCTGCTTCCATTTTTATTTATCCTTTCCACCATAAAACTTATGAAATGCTACTAATGCTTCCATATAACGATTAAATTCCTCAAATTTTTCAATACTATTTCCTATTGCTTGCAAATTTTCTCTTAACTTTGCTTTTTTTACAAAATCTTCCACTGGTCTTAAACGTGCATTAGCTGCATTATCTCGCCCTACCTGATAAATAAGCATTACCTCTAAATACTTTATTTCCATTACTAATTTTTCAGACAGCAATTTATTATCTTGATTTGTAGCCTTATAAACATCTACTTTATTTGCTACCACATTAACTGCTGATAAAAACTTACGAATTTGATTTGTTTTCAATAATATATTATTGTATTTATCTCGGCTTATATTTTTAATTACATTTTCTGCTTTTGTTACTATATCTTCCATTGTTATATACCCTTCTCTCTCACCTTGTAAATCATCAATTCTATTGCAGTTGCAAGCTGTTTCCTATCCTCAATATCTTTATACCACTTATATAATGTTTCTCTTACAATGACATACTTTTTATAAACTGGTTCATCCTTCCTATCAGGCTCCAATCTACCTAAAACATACGCAAAACGAGCTAAATTAATACGATTATCACTATTTCTCAACAGTTCCATAATACGATATAATAATCCTTTGCCCATTTTCAGTTTATCATTGCTGTTTTCTGTTATGCTAATATTTTCAGAAATAAAAGTCAGCTTCTCACCGCATACCTTTCTAATAAAGTCACTCCACCTGTATTTTATAAAATTACTTTCATAGATATTTTCTTTATTCAGTACAGTACCAAACATAGCAATGCTGTCTTTAGTAACAGAAAACTTTGCATAATCTTTTAGAGAATCTGTACTGCGGACAATTTCTGATATGGGATTTTTAGCATCATATATTCCAATTCCTGCTGAAAAAGTCATTTTTCCATTTGTAAAACGATTAAATGCTTTTCTCATATCAACGGCCAGCTCAATAACATCATCCCACGCACCAGCTATTAAAAGCTTACCGCCTCCTGAATATATCACATGAACATTTCTTTGCTTCTGATGACTATCCGCAAACATTGAAAACCTCTTGTTACCTGGTTCTCCCAAAGGAGCAAGTATTCCCTGACATATGCTGTTTATATATCGCTTGAAAAACAAATCCAACTGCCTTGAAAGAACTGCTATTCTGCTAAAGGTTGTTACTCTCTCAGGAAATCCAGCTAAAACCGCTAATTGCAAATCATCTATATCTGCTCTCAGTACGCCAATTCTATTGATACCTTTTTCCTCTTTGCTTCCACCAGATAAGAGTGCTAATTCATCTAATTCCAATATATGACCTTTATTATCTTTTGCTACATAGTCCGCCATCCATAATCGCATAGCTACATTGTTGCCACTCAGCATCTTGTTTTTAAGATAAATTCTATTGGCATTTCTTGCTTTAATTTCTGCTTCGTCAGTTTTTAATAATACAAAATTATATTCACCATCAAATGCTGGGAGTGACATTCTATTTTCTTTTCCTAATCCAATTTCATCTCCAGCCTTAAAAATAGCGATTACATCGCATTCCAAAATTAATTTACCTAATTCTTTTAGATTATAACAGCTCTGGCATACCATTGTTTCTGCCATATCTTCATCATAAGGAATTAATTTCTTAGAAGAAGTATGACAAACACAGCATTCATGCTCACCATCGCTATGACTGTTAATCAAACTGTAAGGATTAAATAATTCCTGAAGCTGTTTAGTGCTATACCTTCCTCTATTATCATCATTTAGTTTTTTTCGTAATTTTCTAAAAATCTGGCCCATATTACTAGCTGATTCTTCTTTTATCATCATATCGCTTGCCGATAATTCGACTGAACCTATTGATAAATATAAATTAGCACTGTAATTTTCAATGAGCCATTGATTTACTTTTTCACGCCATAGAGCAAATAATTTCCTTGTATCTGATGTATTAGGCAATAATAACTGAAAACTGCCTCCACCGCTGTAAATGAGATTACACCTGCTCAGTTCCATTTTATCAAGCAATTCATCAATGATATTTTCTAACAGCAAATCAGTAAAGAAAGAACGACCTCTCAGACTCCTCAATGCTCCTTTTGATGGAACATTATAGATAAATTTTTCTATTCCATGCAATTGTCCTGAAGCTAGTATAAAGGACTTTTCATCACGATTTTTCAGACCATCCTTATAGCAAATACTATTGAAATCATCTGTACCTTTTGCTTTATAATAATCATAGATACAACCTGCTATCGCCGCAGTCATTTTATGATGGTCGTATAATGATATATCCGCTACTTCTCCTAATGATGTGCTGGAAGGAACATAGCTTGCAACGCCTTCCATAACTTGAAGCATTTCATTTATGGATATTTCATCAATTTTCTTTTGTAAAAAATAGTGCTCTAATATCTTAAGTAAATGTACATATTCTCCTGCACTGGCTGTAATATTATTTTCTAAGGTAGGATATTGTAATTTTTCCTGCTCCATAAGACCTTGCAGCTTGAATAACCTATTATTGCCATTATCTTCACTGCCATCTATAGACTGAAGTACATTAAATACTGTTCCTAACAAAGTTTTCATATCAAAACCTGAAAAAGAACCTTCCTCACCTTCGTTTTTTCTACGGTCTGCACCTGCCGCAATATTATCAGCTTCATACAAAATATAGCTTATATCATTTTTTAATGTTTTTAAATTTTTTATTCCATCGGCATGGTGATTTTCTATCGCGCGCAAAATAGCTTTTTTATTATCTTCGTCTTTAAAATATGCTTCTAAAAAATCCCTTCCCAATATTGCATGTTTTTTTCTGTTTCCTGTTCGATAAACAATTTTACCTACGTCATGCAAGAGGGATGCCATTATCAGTCTGTATTTTTCTTTATTCAATATCATCACTCCATTGATACAGAAATATAACCTACGAAATTATTATACCATAAGATAAAACTATAAACAATATACTAGTAGTATAAAAAATATCCTGCCGAAATTGACAGGATACATTTATTTTAAGACTATT
>CALZDE010000220.1 GCA_945637225.1 uncultured Selenomonadaceae bacterium | reverse complement strand
AAAACCAATAAAGAATACTACAGAAGAAAGTATCGCAGTATGGGTACTAGGAAACCCACCATACCCCATCATTTTTTTAGCTTCACTTCCGTACCTAATGCAATTAACTAAGAATTTTATACAGCCAGAAGTTAGCCATGCTATAAAAGGAATTGCTAAGTATATTACATCTGTAAAATTCATTACAATATTCTCTCACATATCACTTAACACCAGTTTACAGGATTAATTGAGTAATCCGCCCTATCTAATATTTTCCTGTACAATCTTCAGCAGACTTTTTCCATACTGGTAATGAATCCCTGTTACGCCAGCATTTTTAGCACATTCCATATCCTTATCTGAGTCACCTACAAAATAAGATGCAGACAAGTCAATATCAAAATCCTGTGCAGCATTAAACACCAGTTTAGGTGATGGCTTACGGCAGTCACATTCTCTTGCGTAGCGGGAAATCGTTCCTTTTACATGATGTGGGCAAAAGTAAATACCGTCAAGATGTGCACCTATATCAGAAAGCTTCTGATTCATCCACACATGAAGGTCCATAACGTCAGAAGGTGGATAATAACCTCTTGCTATTCCACTCTGATTTGTAATAACAATAACCTTATAGCCTAAATCATTACAGTATTTTACCGCCTGTCTCGCCTCTGGAGTCCAAATAAAATCCTCCATTAAATGAAGATAATGAGTATCTACATTTAATGTGCCATCCCTATCAAAAAATACTGCTTTATATTTCTTAGAATTCATGAAAAATCACCTTATTTACCGTAAGTAAAATAACCGCCTGCATCAAGGAAATCGCAATATTCCTTCACTGCATCGTACATATCATAGAAACCGCCATCATAACCAGCCGCTTCTAAATTAGTCTTATCCGCTTCAGTAAAATTCTGATACTTACCCTTTAATACCTCTGGGAAATCACGGTATTCAATATGGCCTGTTCCCAAAGCCTTGATAACTGAATCAGCCACCTCATTATAGGTGTGTGCCTTGCCAGTACCACAGTTATAAATACCGCTAGGACCTTCATTCTGCCAGAACCAGAGATTTACCTTTACTACATCCTTAACATAAACAAAATCTCTCTTATGACCGCCATTTTCAATCGGAGTTCCGTCATTAAATGTACCATATCCCTCAAACAGCTTGCAGGTGCCTGTTGCCTTTACCTGATTATACAGCTGATAGAAAATAGATGCCATATTTCCCTTATGATGCTCCTGTGGACCATAAACGTTAAAGTATTTTAAGCCGACAATCTGACTCTTAGCTTCTGGCATAATCTGACGTACATAACGGTCAAACAACAGTTTAGAATATGCGTAAGGATTTAATGCATCTTCACACTCATCACCCTCGCGGAAACCGTTCTTGCCGCTGCCATAGGTAGAAGCAGAGGAAGCATAAAGGAAAGGTATTCTATGATCAACACAGAAATGAAGCAATGCTTTTGAATACTCATAATTAATGTCCATCATATAATTTACATCATACTGCATTGTATCGGAGCATGCACCTTCATGGAAAATTACATCAATGTCCATACCATCAAAGGCATCGTTCTGAATATTTTCCAAAAAAGCGTCCTTATGCTGATAATCCCAAAACTGCAAACCACGTAAATTTTTATAGGACTGATTTTCCTTTTTTCCATTATTCAAATCATCGACAATTAAAATATCAGTGCGCCCCTGACGATTGAGTTCCTTAACGATATTACTGCCAATAAAGCCTGCGCCGCCAGTTACAATTATCATTGTTCTTCCTCCT
The DNA here is from genome assembly GCA_945637225.1 of uncultured Selenomonadaceae bacterium. Taxonomy (GTDB): domain Bacteria; phylum Bacillota; class Negativicutes; order Selenomonadales; family Selenomonadaceae; genus CAMCDL01. Next base: position 2,056 of record CALZDE010000220.1, on the reverse strand, counting down.
GTTCATCACTGCTGATTAATATTGTTCCCTTTCATCAAAAGCCACCAGGAAACAGTTCTCATGGCCTTCACTATTGTCATTGCTTTGGAATTTTCTTCCTCTGCATTTCCTGTTTTATCAAATAAAATCTCTGTATTATTATTATCTACTGCACCCATCATCGTATTTGTCATCCAGCAGGCATTATTAAAAGCTGCCTTCGGTGAATGAGTCATACTGTCCGCAATAGAATAATATTCAAAACCCTTTGGTGCAATAAGCTCAACCAATGTAGGCATGATACTTGTATGTCCACCCACTACATCTGAAGGTAAAACATCCTTTGTTACACCCTGACCATACAGTACAAAAGGTACACTTTGCATTTCAAACATAGATGGATTTCTTGATGGATTTGAGCGAACTGCATGGTCACCAGTAATCACAAATAAGCTGTCCGGATACATATCGCTTACTTCACGTACAAAACGTGTTGCCATTTTATCCATGTACCAGTAATGCCCAAATTCTACTGCCATTTCATCACTATTTTCCAAATTCTCCATCTTGGCTGTTTCCTGCTTTTCCCTTTCAAGATCAAAGCCCTCTGCCGCTAAATCGAGATTATATGGCGGATGATTTGTCGTAGTCATGATAATATGAACAGTTGGTTCCTCTGCTGACAAATGCTCTTTTATAGCATTAAAAAGATATTCGTCCTTAGTTCCCCAAATGCTCTGCTTTGGACCATTAAAATCTGGCATACCATAAAAATTATCAAATCCCTGAGATTTTGCCAGACTGTTTATATTATCCCAGGTAGGAATACCGCCATACCAGAAATCTACCCTATATCCTAAATCATGAAACGGTTTAGCTATTGCCGTAGGGTATTCTTCCTTAAAGCTTCGTGGCTGATAGTTTACACTTATATTAACATTGCTCAGGCCTGTTATCATGCCAGTAATAGCTGATGATGTAAAATCTCCATTTGGCATAAAGTATGGTGTGTAATAGCAATTATCCTCTTTTATCAGACCTTTTAAACCATCTGCAATATGCAAATTCTCATATTTATCCAGCAATGGCCATTGCATCCATGTCTCGCCGAGAATAATAAAAATATGCTTTGGCTTAGCAATTTTAGCTCCTTCAGCAGTTCTTTTTATATATTCAGAAATATTATCTGAATTTACATCATGCCCTGCCAAAATAGCGGCATATTCCCTCAAATGTTCTTTTTCTACACCAGAGACATTTCCTGCCTGCATTTTGTCATGCATTGCCCGAACACGATACATTGCCTGACCATCATCAAGAATACATTCATTGAGAAAAGCATCGCCTGTAATTCCAGCATTTTCCCAGTTGATCGAGTGCTCATAATTAAACGCTCCACCAAATCTCACAAAGAGAAAATACACGACACAGCATAAAAGTGTCCCCACATACACTAATGCCTTTTTAAGACGAGTACATCCTTCTATACTGTACTCCAAGGTTTTAGTATTTAGAATTTTCTTTAATGCTATGTACAGTACTACAGTCAATGCAACAGCTGCTGCAGATCGCCATATCAGACCGTATTCCTGTATCATCATGACAAATATAGCACTGCGGTCATCATCAAGGCCCTGCAATATCTGCATTCCATAGCTCATATGATATTCCTGATAATAAGGAAATCTGCCCTGAAACAGTACCGAAAATATAAATACAAATAACGTACCTATACCCAGCCTTATCCTGCCTATTATACGCTGTGGTAATCTGTTAAATATAAGCTGTGGCAAGGTTCCTAAAATTACAGACAATGCCATTACTATGCCTGCTGTTTTTAAACTAAGTCGCAGACCAGCCCAATTTGCCAGCAGAATATCACTTGTACCACTGTCGGCTTCCATATATCCGTTCATAATAAACATAAAGGAAATACGATACAGACAGAGCACTGCCAATATAAATGCAAACAGTTTCAAGTCCGACTGAATGTTTTCTAAAAATTTATTCCACCGCATATATAACCGTTACTGAAAACTTATAAAAAGATATAAACTTTTCTGTTTCATTCCTACTT
>CALZDE010000219.1 GCA_945637225.1 uncultured Selenomonadaceae bacterium | reverse complement strand
AGAACATACCATTATAGATATGCTCTCGTTTCATTATACAATCATTTTTTTACTACACTACTACAACAGCTACTTTTAACAATTTGTTATAGGCATCTACCTGCGTATATTTAACCTTATTTTCACTTTGTCCCATTTCTATTGTATCAAATAACTTCTTAGCACATCTTATCTTTACATTTTCAATACCACGTAAATCATTCTTATCAGTAGATCCCTTTGTTTCTGCTACAAAGTAAATGTGCTTTACTTTTTCCTTCATGAAAACTACCGCCCAGTCAGGTGCATAATTACCAGCAGGAGTAGGAATGTGAAAATCTCTTGGCAGTTTTGCAAATACCTTTACTTCCTCTGCCCCCTCCAAAGCTTTGGCAAATTTCAGCTCTACACTTTCCTCTGCTGAACCATCTGTAAATACATATGGCTGAATATGTTTCTTAGACGGAAATGCTCTGCCATACTCTATTTCAGAATGTTCCTTAACAAAAATAGTGTTTGCATCGTATTCACCATCTATAACTCTATATTCAATATTTACCTCTTCACTGTCATAAGGAACCATTAAATCATTCTTTGCCTGATTAATTATATCGACAGACTGCTTAATAAATTCCTCTGGATTCCACTTGAACATAGCAAATGTCCCCGGTGCAATTTCTTGAAGAATTTTTGCTACGGTTTTTCTAGTCAAATGAGTACCTGCAGAAAGCTTACCGATTATGTCATATCGTACACTGCTTTTATATACGTGCATTAACTTATTGGTACTGCTATTTACATCTTCAAAGGCTTTTTTCTTATCAATCATTTCTGCTGAAAGTTTATCCTTCTGAACGGCATGCTTTACGGTGTATGTCACCTGTTCAATATGAAGCTGTCTATCTAATTCTCTTACAGCACATTTTATCAATTCATCTGAATCAAGTGAAACACTGTACGCATAAAAATGATTTATTTCTTTCCATAAATTCTGAAAATCCTTATCTTGGAAATTTTCATTAAGTGGATTTCCTTCATGTACAGCTTTACTAGCATTTTTAATCATACTATTCAGCTGTTTTTCTGCACTGTTGTCTTTGATTGCCTTTATATTCAAAAATATACTTTCACTATATGGCCGTAATATTTCTGGTAACGGTGCTGGAATGCCTTCTTTGATATCCCTGACACATTTTTCTGTTACATGATCATCATCATCAATATACTCATTTTTAGCCAAATATTTATAAATAGCCTTTGCCTCATTTATTGTAAGCTTATGCTGATTTTTGTCAACAGTGTAAACAACTTTACCTGCAAAATAATTATAATCAGCTGCCTTTGGACGGTCATAAACACCCTCTCGGCGAATATCATCCTGTAAATCCTTGGCAAATTTTTCAAAGCTTTCATCTGCAATAACAGTTAATCTATTAATATCATGTACCTTATCTCCCAAAACACCTGCATCAAGGCGAGTACCTTCAGAATTTACGCACAGGCGAAGGCCACGGCCTACTTCCTGACGTTTATTTGTAATAGCATTACTGTCATGCTTCAGCATACAAATCTGAAATACATTAGGGTTGTCCCAGCCTTCACGAAGTGCTGAATGGGAAAATATAAATCGAACAGGTTCTTCAAAGCTGAGCAATCTTTCCTTGTCCTTCATGATAAGGTCATAAGCGGACTCATCATCAGCATATTCTTCGCCACGTTTTACCTTGCTGTCAATAGAATGGCCCTTTTTATCTATACTAAAATACCCCTTATGGGTTGCCTTAACATCTATTCCATCAATATATGCCTGATATTTGTCATCAAAAAGATCACGCTCACTACCGAAAATATTTTCATATTCTTCTTCAAAAATCCTGCCATATTCTCCCAGCAGTTCATCGCCATTATCATCATACTGACGGTAATTAGCAACTTTATCAAGGAAAAATAAAGATAAGGTCTTAATGCCCTTACGGAAATTACGTTTTTCCTTTTTCAGATGAGCAATAAGAGTCTCGCGAATCTGCACCCTGCGTCGGTCAAGCTCCTCTACATCTCCCTGTGCTTCATTAATGTGAAGCTTAATGCCATTAGTAAATACAATAACTGACTCTAAAGGACGTATATCTTCAACAACATAGCCTTTATATTCATCAAGTTCGTGTGATAATTCGTATAAATCATCATTTATGGAAACATTTATCAGCTTCTTGACAATCTTGCTTTTCTGATTAACCTCAATTTCTAATTTTGCCACAGGTGGCTTATTAGGTGAAAGCTTAATATCTGATAAATAAAGATATTCGCCCGTACCGCCATGACCGCTTACAGACAAACCTCTTACCTCAATCTGCTTAACTAGCTTTTCATTATAAGCTTCAATAGAATCCATAACATATACAAGATTATGCTTTTCGGCATGAGTGGCAGAGTAATTCAATACAAATAAAGGCTTAAACTGCTTTAGACCTTCCTTAGTTCCTTTACCCTCCTGCTTCTGTGGTTCGTCACGAATAATAATCGGTCTGTTAGCAGAAATGACATCAATAGGACGACGACTATGGAAATCATCACGCTCTGAGAAAATAATACGGGCAGCTTCGTTCTTTGCTCCTTCTTTTATGGTATTAAAAGCCTGTGTATTTATAACCATTACCTGAATATCTGGACTGCTAGAATAATCATCAATCTTATTTAATTCCTTACTGTTATAAACAAAGAAATTGATATTCTTCCCATATTGATTAAAGAAATGCTCTGCTGTTATTTCCAAAGACTTTTTTACACCTTCGCGGATAGCGATACTAGGCACAACTATAATAAACTTTGACCAGCCATAATTCTTATTAAGCTCAAGAATTGTTTTCAGATAAACATAAGTTTTACCTGTACCAGTTTCCATCTCAACATCAAGATTGCAGTAGCCAAAGCCTTTCTCCAAAACAAGGCTTGTATCAGTATGCATATTATTGCCATTCTGAACATCTTGTATATTTTCTAAAAGCATTTCGCCTGATAACGTAACTTCCTTATTAGCATAACCCGTATCAGTCATAGGCTCAAATAAATCAGCTTCAGAACTGGTATCAAATAAAGTCTGTTGTCCCATAGAACCAACATCCTTTAATGCTTTGAGTTTCTCCTGTTCCTCTTGATAAGTACCTAAGTCTATACTATATGTGAGGTTATCCACATAAGGCTGACCCTTAAAAACATTCACAACGCTCTCTACCGCCTGTGTCTGATAGGGCTGTATGGTAAATTTAAACTTCATCAGATCACCTTCCTTACAGTGTCGGGGCTGAACTGACGGAATATCTGCTCAAAGTTTTCTGCGGTGCTGTCGCCATTAAAGCTATCGTCACGTACTACGGCGTAGACTGGTTTTCTCTTGGCGATTGCTTCGATGGTGTCAATGGTTATATCCTTGTCAAAGCAGGCTATCAGGTAGCCGTCATCAACGCTAAATGCCTTCTTCCCTGCCAGGGTTAGTTCTTCTATCTTGACGGAAAGCTCTATCTTGTGACTGAGCATGGTCTGGAAAAGCAGGTCTTCATCGGTGCGGTCTGCCTTCACATTGTCTGCAAATAGAGCAATATTTTCTTGGGTAAATTCCTCAGGCTTGTAGAATACTTCCTTCATGTTGGAGCTGTCAAGACGGAGAACTCGGAAGCCTGTGTCTAGGTCGGTGGTAGTCAGAGGATTTTCGTCCTTGATTTTCTTGCCAGCACGGCGAATACGCTCCTTGCCTATCTCACAGATATTTTTATAGCCTGCCTTATAGGCTTCGGATTTTTCAGCAGTTTTCTCTGGAAGCTGAACCATGATGAAACGCTGTCATAGGAAGAAAATGCTTGTTGCATTTTCATGATTGAGGGCGT
>CALZDE010000218.1 GCA_945637225.1 uncultured Selenomonadaceae bacterium | reverse complement strand
GAAGATGCCATGAAACTTAATCCTATAGATGATACTCTGTTCTGTAAAATGGCAGAAAATATCGCCTTCTGTGAAGAAATATTACAAATAATATTAAATGACACGTGCTTAAAAGTATTAAATGCAGTACCACAATCAACAGCTAAAAATCTGCAAGGACGTAGTTGTATTTTAGATTTAAAATGCCAACTATGCAATGGAAAAATAGTTGATATAGAAGTTCAACGATCAGACAATGATGACCATCAAAGACGTGTACTTTACAATGCCGCACTTCTGATTACTAATACAACTAATCCGAGTAACAACTTTAAACAAGTACCAGATGTAATCATAATATTCATTTCTGAATTTGATATTTTCAACAAAGGTAAAGCTAAATATAAAATCAATAGAGTTATTGAAGATGATGGTACTATAGTATACAATGGTATGGAAGAAATTTATGTTAATGCTGCAGTTGATGATAAATCTGATATAGCTGAGTTAATGAAAGTATTTACTAAATCAGATACCTATAATGATTCAAAGTTTCCTGTTACATCTAGCATTAAGCGCAGATTTAAAACCACAGAGGAAGGTGTGAAAGAAATGTGTGAAATTATTGAAAGAAATAGAGCTGAAGCCGCTATGGAACGTCTTATAAAGTCAATGGTTTCCTTAATTAACAAAAACAGGATTACCATTGAAGAAGGTGCGGAAGAAGCAGAGCTTCCTATAGATGAATTTAAGAAAAAAATCCATGATTTAGGTTTAGCTATTACAGTTTAATAACAAAATAGTTCAAGGCGGTATAAAACCGCCTTTTTTAATTACCCTTAGAAATAATTCTTCTGTCCAAAGCAATAATTTCAGCAGTTACACCAGCTACCTTTGCTGACATGCGCATCATACCCATAATAAAATCTACGGACATTGCGATGGCTAATGCTTCTGATGGTACTCCTGCCATATTTAAAAGCAATGCTAAGATAGTCATAATACCCATAGGAATAGGCGGTATGGTATAAACCATTATATTACAGCAGATAAAGAGCATACATGCAGTAGAAATGCTTATTGTGACATTATAAATATCTGCTAATCCTACCACATAACTTATCAAAGCAATAGCATGATAAGGCATGTAAAAAGGCTGACCGAATGGAACTGCAAAGTTTCTCACATTATCTTTTACATGATATTTTTCCTGACATGTTTTATCTATTAAAGTGAGGCATGGCGGAGAGGACATTGTAGTAGCACCAAGAATAAAGATTGGTAAAATATTATTTATTAATTCCGTAAGACTTAGATTTTTCATTTTTGCAATATATGCAAAGCTTCCCACCAGAAAAACACCTATAAATACTGCATTGAATAAAAGCAGTTTCCATACATTAACAAGATTCTCAAAATCGCCTTTTAAAAGTAAGTTTAATAAGCTTAAAAATACTATGACAGGCAACAAACGGCAGACCATATTAACCATTGACATAAGAAGGTTATTTAATTCATTAATTATCGTCAGTACATTTCTTACTTTTTTACCGATATGGAGCATAGTATAGCCTATCAAGACTGCTATTACCAGCATTCTCATAGTATCGCCCTTAACAAAAGGTTCCACCATATTAGTAGGAATCATCGCTAAGATAAGCTTATAAATTTCTGTTAAAATGGAAAAATTAATTTCTGAACCACTTTCCAAAATACCAAAACAGAATATTCCTGTTGGCAGGGTTATTGCCGCAGCTAAAAACACCTTTCCCATAAACTGCTTCATCGTACTGCTGCCGATATTACCTAAAGTAGACACATCACCCATATTGCAGATAGCAGCTACCATTGAAATAAAAATCATAATACCTGCTACGCCATTTAAAAGACCTAAAAGAGTTTTAACAAGAGGTCCTGTAAGGTCACTGGCAATCAATTTTGTCGTTTCAGCAGGGAAACAGCTATCGAAAATACCGCCAATTATAAAAGCAAATATAATACCTAAAATAATTCTGCTTGTTGTTCCTTTTGGTTTCTTAACAGGAAGCTTAATTTCAATTTCATTAATGCCATTATGAAAGTTATAATGAATTGAAAGGTCCATGTTCGTAAGTATATTACTGTAATAATTATCAAGTTCCTGATTTAAGTCATATACTTCAGTTTTTAGTGGATTAAATGAATTGCCTGCAATGCGTATCGCTATCCTTAAAGCACCTAATCGGCTGTAAATCTTTATCTGACAGTCATGATTTTCGCCAAATGCTTCCAGCCAGCTTTTTAAGACAGTTTCAACAGAAATTTTAGTTTTTTCTATATCCGTTGCAGGAATTTTTTTGATGTTAAACAACCGTTCAATAGATTTTGCAGTATCATTAATATTCTTTTCGTTTAATTTAATAATACGATTGATACTTTGCATGTTTTTGACTCCCTCCATCACGCATAAAACACACCCTGCCACAAAGCAAGGTGTGCATCTAGGTTAAGATTTGAGATTAGGTGAATAATAACATACTGCAATTTTTATGTCAACCATAGAAATACGTCATGTCGGATTTATGTAGCAAACTTCGTGAATATATCGTACAAAAACGAAAATACCCGCCTGACAGTTTTTCCGCGAACTATCAAGCAGGTATCTCGTGAAGTGAGTGTATTGGAATCTATATCGAAAATGTGAGTTTTTCAGTATTATTCTTCAATGCTAGCCATGCTGCTACCTAATTCATAAGCAATGAACAGAACAGCAGCTGCAATAGCAGTAGCCTTAACAATACCTAAAATAGTTAAGCTGGTCATGATAATTACCTCCTTTACCACCGGTGGCTTTCCGTACCGCCGGTACTTATCTCCTTTTGTTGATTATATTCTACTACATAATTTGGGAAAATGCAAGAAAAACTTTACAAAAATTCGAGAAAATTTGTATTTTTTTGTGCATATTGTAAACCTGTAAATCGTCTTTTAACCAGCTTTATCCCATTAACCACGATATTTGAGCCTTTTCCATTATCCTTCATTATTACATTTTAAGAGTTGTAAACTATACACTAATCTTATATAAATATACATTTGTCCGGTGTAAGTATACAAAATTCATCTAAAAACTAATTAGTACAGCTTCGCTTCATTCCACAGCATTAATATCTCCTGACCGTAGGATGTGCCCGGCACCGCCCAGCGACCGTTTAAGCCGATCCAGTATTCCACCGTACCATGATACTGCGGATAACGTGTCACCAGCACCTCATAACGTGGGTCAATCAGCTCACCCTTTGGAGCTTCCTTCTTCGCATAAGCCACCAAATGCTGGATATGAGCACGTACACCACGCTGAGGACTGAAAAAGCTGAACCCGGGAGCACCGTTTCCAGTAGCACCAAGACCACAGAAATTGTTCTGGGCAGGAGAAACATCACCGCCATACTGGAAGAAACCTGTTTCCTTCAAAGCCTGACAAAGAGCCACATCAGGGCGGACTCCCTCTGCTTCTGCCTCAGTATAATATAAGTTTACCATTTCATCAAGTGTACAGTTAATCTTTGGATGCGGATTATGATTCAGTATAAAACGCTTCATCTGCTCCTGTGTGAGAGTCGCGTCCCCCATAATCGTGATATTTTCCCACTCATTAACAGGCATAGGAATCTCTTCCTTGTTGCCAAGAGTGCCTGCACGACTCAAATCCTCTATCTCATTGAAAGCATAGGATGTGGATACACCAGTAGAAAGCATTAATGCCACCATAGCCCCTGCCAAAAACTTCTTTTTCATAACTTTTCCTCCATTTACATAACTACTATGTGTCCTATTTTATCAAAATCCTAGCCCATACGCAAATAAAATATTACCAACGAAAAAAATCAGGTACCACAAAGATACCTGACTTTTAATATATCTGATTTT
>CALZDE010000217.1 GCA_945637225.1 uncultured Selenomonadaceae bacterium | reverse complement strand
TTCTAAGTCAAAGAAATAATATGAGGTGACAGCAATGGCAGATGGACGCAGTGGTGTTATAATTACATATTTCAGTACGGCTTCTGCAGTAGGCAAGACCATTCTGAGCATTAACATGGCTTCTGAATTGGCTCGTATTGGTTACGATGTCTGTCTGCTGGACGCTGATATACAGTTTGGTGACGCAGAGGATTATCTGGCACTGAATCCTACCTATGATTTGGCGGATGCACATCAGGCGTTAAAGGATGATCCAGAAGCGAATATTGAGCAGTATCTGACAATTTACAATTACCGCAGTATTAATTTTCACATTTTGCCATCACCAAAGGATTTGACTTTGGCATATAATATTGAGCCGGAAATGGTCGGCAAGATAGTTGAGAAATTGCAGAGAAGATTTGATTTTGTCATTATAGACACTACATCAATGTTCAGCTCGCTTAATATGATTTTGCTGGATATGAGCACTATAGTAACATTTTTAGGAATAGTGGACTTCATTCCTACCATCAAGAATATGAAGATAGGCCTTGAAACCCTTCGTTCCTTAAACAGTGATGAAAATAAGCTGAGACTTGTACTCAATCGAAGTGATTCCAAGACTAAGATCGGCAGACGTGATGTAGAAAATCTTTTAGGAGAATCCTTCTATCATATCCTGCCTAATGATTATAAGGCGGCTAGTCAGTCAATTAAGACAGCGGTTCCTCTGGTATTAAGCGGAGCAAAGTCCGATTTGGCGACATCGCTGAGAGAGCTTGTAGCATTGTATACCAACAGAAGCTATGATGATTCAGGTAATGTGAATGATTCTGATGATGAATACTACGAGGATATGTACAGAAATCGTCAGCAGTCTCATAATGACCGTAGCAGTGGCGGTGGTGGCTGGTTCTCCAAACTATTTGGTTAAGGTTTTAAGAAAGGACGGTTGGCTCAAAAGTGAAATATAAGGTTATGTTATGTGAAGGCAATCGTCTTATGCTGGGACGATTAGCTAATGTAATAAGTGCAACACCGGATTTTAAGTTAGTAGCTAAGTATCAGGATTATCAGGAAGCATTAGGACAGGGCAAGGTATTCAATCCAAACCTCATTCTCTTGGATGTAGAAAGTATCAGTGCTTCCAATACCATACAGGATTTCTGTGACGCATATCCTAACGCTTCTATTATCTGCCTTAGTGAACATTGGCGGGCAGATAGTGCCAGTCATTTGATTCAGGCAGGTGCGAAGGGTTATCTTTTAAAGCCATTTACCAGTGACGAGCTCATTGATGCAGTTGAAACCTTTGCCAAGGGCGGTATGGAAACCGTAAGTCATACTATGTGTTTCTTTAGTCCGAAGGGCAAGAGTGGCAAGACTACCCTCATTGCTAATTTGGCACTGGCACTGGCACGTATGACAGGTGAAAAGGTAGGCATTATTGATGCAGACTTGCAGTTTGGCGATATGGCGGTTTTCTTTAATCTCAATCCGCAGAGTACCATTGTAGAAGCTACTCGTGATACAAATTTCCTGTCACCAGTTTCCTTGGGCAATTATTTTATGCCGGTGACACAGAATGTATCTGTATTATGCGGTACAAAGGATCCATCACTGATAGACAGCGTAGCCATAGATGCGCTTGAATCTGTGGTAACTATGGCAAAGAGCTTATTCCGTTATATACTTATAGATGTACCGCCTGGATTTAATCCAACAAGTATTTCCATGGCAGAAATGGCAGATACTACATACATTGTAGTTATGAAAAATGATGCTTTTGAAATGAAGCACATGAGGCGTGCCATTGAGATATTTAAGGACTGGCCAGATGTGGAACAGCGATTAAAGCCTATTTTTACTCGTGTAATGCCATGTAATGAAAGGTCCTTGTATCAGTTGCAGGAACAGCTTGACTTCCCAGTAGAGGGCATATTGCCAAACGAGTATATGCTGGTATCTTCAGCGGCAGATAATGGGCGTATGGCATTGGATATTCTTCCAGACAGTAAGCTTTCAATGAGTATTGAGCTTATTGCTGATAAAATCTTAACTAGAAGAAGATCATAATTCATTGCATTTTAGATTTAATTTAGCAAGTTGGAGGCTATTGGCCTATGAAGATAGTGGTAGCGATAGCAGTAGTTATCGTAGTTTTCCTTTTACTGGTAGTAATAATAAGGAAACGAGTAAAACAGCGTGATGAAATCATTAAGCGTATGGAGTATTTCTCCGGCGTTGGTCAGCGTGGTGGTGAGCTTGGCGGCTTAAATCAGAGTATCGATGATGTACCGAAAGTACAGGAAGAACCTCTTAAAGAGAGAATTTTAAAGGCTGTACAGGAATTATCCAGCAAAATGAAGGCTATCAGAAATACAAGTTTTGCTGATAGAATGGATATAAAAATGCAGCAGGCTGCCTGGCCGCTCTTAGGCACTGAATTTGTTACTCTGCTGATTGTATTGGCTGTGGCAGGCGGTGCTTTTGCTGGACTTTTGACCTTGAAAATACCTGTTGCTTTGATGGGTGCTGTGGGTGTTGATATCCTGGCAATGGTAATATTAGACATCAGAATCAGTAAACGTCGCAAGGCTTTTACAAATCAGATGGGTGATATGCTGAACATGGTAGCTAATGCCCTGCGTTCCGGTTTTAGTTTTATACAGGCTTTTGAGCTTGTTGCCAAAGAAATGAATGACCCAGTGCGTGGTGAGGTTAATAAGGTTGTAAGAGAAATTGGCGTAGGCGTATCATTAGAAAAAGCTTTAGAAAATATGAATAAACGTATTTGCAGTCCAGAGTTTGACCTTGTAGTAACAGCTGTTATTATTCAAAGGCAGGTCGGCGGTAACATGGCTCAGATACTTGACAATATTAGTAATACTATCAATGAAAGAATCCGCATGAGACGTGAGGTCATGGCTCTTACTGCACAGGGCCGAGCTTCTGGCGTGGTTCTGGCGGCTCTGCCATTTGGTGCGGCTTTTCTGCTGAGTGTCATTAATCCTGGGTATCTTGACCCTTTGATTGACACTGGTACAGGCAGAATGGCTATTGCTGGCGGTATGGTTATGGAAATCATCGGCTGGCTCTGCATAGAGAAGATAGTAAATATCGAAATGTGATAATTAATTAACTTTGATATAACTCCATTTTAGGAATTATATATAGATTTTTTTATTAAGTTTTAAGGAGGAAATTTATTATGAAAGAGAACATGATTAAGGCTTATTCCTGGATGCAGGCTATGATGAAGAGCGAAAAGGGTCAGGGTATGGTTGAGTACGCTCTGGTACTGGTATTCATCGTTGCTATCGCTGCTTACTTCATCGGTTCCGGCGGACTGGGCGAGGGCGTAAAGTCTGCTGTTGACGCTACTACTAGCACTCTGAAGGCTTCTGCTAAGTAATTTTTGCGGTAACTGCTTTAAGAAATGTGATTTATTAGAATTGGAGGCAATGAAAATGAAAAGAATCTGTTTAGTGCTTGAAAACTTGCGTCAGCGAGGTCAGGCGTTAGTAGAACTTGCATTTACGTTGCCTCTTTTTCTTATGATGTTTTTTTGTATTGTATATGGTGGCTGGGTATTTACAGACTATATGACTTTTTCAAATATAGCTCGTGATTGTACTCATAGGGCGGTATATATTCAGTCTGATGATTTAGGAGCAGCAGTGCGTCAATATGCAACTGACAATAATTTGAAAAATGCCCTTCGCAGTGATGTTTTTGTGTGGAATCCTAATTCTTCTGAATATTTGGATGCAGAGGAAAAAGAGGAAAATGGCAGTATTACCGTAACCGTTCATCTCAAAGCTGGTATGGATACCAGTAAATCTTATTTAGGAAAAGTATCACATAATTTAATGTCATTAGTTTTTGACTCTAAAAAAGTTGAAACAATGATGAAAGAA
>CALZDE010000216.1 GCA_945637225.1 uncultured Selenomonadaceae bacterium | reverse complement strand
GGTAAGATAGTTAATGTTTTTAGGTGGAAATAAATTCAAAGGTCTGACGGGACTGGCGGCTGTCTTAATGATGGCAGGCAGTATCTGCAGTATTAATGGTATGGAAAGTGCAGAGGCAGCGGTTAACATATACGATAAAAATAAGGAAGATGGCAGACGCTATATTTTAGTAGAGGAAAACAAAAATCTGTCTGAAGCAGGTGAAAAGGCAGAGCCTCAGTCAGCAGAAAATGCAGAAGTGAAAACAGAAATTGAGGTAAACCGTGTAAAGCCTGAAGGTCCTCTGAGATTAGTGCGTATCAGCTGGGACCCTATTCCGGGAGCCGTTGGCTATCAGCTGATTATTACAGAGAAGCCGGAGGAAAATTCATCTCAGGCGGTATTTGTCAAAAATGGTATCTTTAATACAGGTTATGAAATTGACTTGTCCAGCAGACGTACTATGTGGGACTGCTATTGGTCGGTTTGCCCTATAAATTCCCGTTGTGAGGCTATCGGCGGTTATACAGAACCAAAGCCAATGACAGGTGATGCGGTTGAGTGGGACCCTGTTTCTCCATTGCCAACAACAGAATATGATAAGATGGAATATTCTCTGGTATATCCTACCTTTTCCTGGATTCCTGTAAATAAGGCTCATTCTTATGAAATTCGTGTTTCCAAGGAAGATGACAGTATACCAGGCAAGTTCAACACATTGAGGTCTTTCCGTACAGATAATAATATTTTCTATGAAAATGCCGGCTACACATGGCCGGGAAAATACCGCTGGCAGGTAAGAGCATGGGATATTGCCGGCAACCCATCTACTCAATGGTCAAGTCCAAGAGATTTTGTGGTGGAGAAACATGCTAAGGTAGCTGCATTGGGTGACAGTATTACTCATGGCGGTGGTGTATCCTCCATTCCGCCAAACTATACACTTTACGACTGGGAGACTTATTGCAAGGTACCAGTAAAAAATATAGGTCTTAGCGGTGATACTACACAGGGAATGCTGGAACGCTTTGACAGTGAGGTATTGGCATTTTCTCCATCTGTACTTCTCATTATGGGCGGTGTAAATAATTTCCGTGCAGGTGAGGACGCATGGGAAACCATTGATTCCATGGAAAAGCTCAGGGACAAGTGTACAGCACACAACATCATACCAGTATTTTTGACCGCTACACCTATCAATGAAAACTTGATAAGGAATGTACCAAGCATAGGCACACCAGCTTCCAATTGGAAGTATGAACAGCAGGTGCTTAACTGCTGGATTAAACAGCAGAGATTCTGGATAGATGTTACTCCAAGAATGACAGATAAAAATGGCAGATTAAAGGCAGAGATGACCACAGACGGCCTTCACCCTGATCTTGAGGGCAAGAAGATAATCGGTGAAATGGTAAGCGAATATCTCTTAAAAACCTTCCCATATCTGGATTTAACAGAAAAATAACAAAAAAATTGCACCAGTTGGCAGGATTAATACTAGCTGGTGCTTTTATGTGAAGAAGTTTTAATTATAACGCCTTTATTAGCTTATTTTGGATTATACTCTACGATTTTCAGTTCTTTATGCTCATTGAGGTCGATGATATCTTCCTGAGAAATACGTATAAGTGGATGAACTGCAAAATCATGTGGGTAACGCACGATAGTACCCTTAATGCCATTACTGAGAACGACAGATGAGCCGAGGAAAGCATCCTTGATGTGTTTCAGAATAACTACACAGATGGAAGGGTCAAGCTTGCTGTACATCTGTTCGGTAATTTTAGCGATAGCCGTAAATGGTGTCTGACGTACAAAGCCTTCACGCTCAGTGGTGATATTATCATAAAGGTCAGCAATTGCAACAATTCTAGCAAATTTATGAATGTCATTTCCTTTAATTCCTAATGGGAAGCCAGAGCCGTCCATGCATTCATGGTGCTGTAATGCAGTGAGCTTTACGCTGTCGGGTACCTTATGGTCAGAATTTAATATTACATTGCCATTGGTTGTATGATTGATATAGGTATCAAAGTCCTCACTGTTCATTGTCTCTACACGGCGGGCCTGAAGTCTGTCAGGGAATTTAGTCTTGCCTATGTCGTGGAGGAAGGCTGCCAAAATTAATTCATTGATTTCAGATGGACTCATCAAAAGCCATTTGCCAATTACACCGGCTAAGATAGAAACTCTCAGGGAATGATTGTATACATCATTTGCCATGTGATTTAATTCATACAGGTAATCAATAGCACCACTCTGCTTGGACATTGGAGCAAGCTCAGTCTTGACGAGACTTTCTGTAGTAGATACAGGTACAGCGTTGTTTTTGGCTGTGGCACTGAATATATTGCCTACCTTGTTTACAACTTCATGATACTGGCAGGCAAAAGCGTTACTGCGGTTGAACATCGCTTCAACGCTCTGGTAGTTTGGACTGAGCTCATACTCATCCTTGACGTATACAAAGGGGATGTTGAGGAAACTCAGTCGTGTGATGTGAGCCTTGGTGAGTAAAGTATTTTCTGACAGGATGACAACCATGTCATCATTTATTACGGTACGGGCCAGTATAAGCCCCGGTTTTAGCATGTCTACGCTTACGGATTTCACAAAAAAATCCCCCTTTTAAATATTTAATCCCGAATTTCGTTTTATTGTTGTTATATTCGACATATATTAGAAAAATCCTTTTATTTTTATGCAAAATGGTACTTTTGGCATAGCGAAACTTAAAAAATATTTTTTCATACTAAAATATTAAAATGTTGCGATGATGAAAGATTTGGTGTATAATGAGGATGATGATTTTTTAGATTAAAAAGGGGCGTTATTTATGAAAAAGTTTTTAGCTGTATGCATGATGCTTGTTTTGGCTATGGCCGCATTAACTGGCTGTGGCGGTGATACTGCCAAGAAGGATGATGCTAAGGCAAAAGTTGTAGTTGGTCTTGATGACAACTTCCCACCAATGGGCTTCAAGGACGAGAACAACGAAATCGTAGGCTTTGATATCGACTTAGCAAAAGAGGCTGCCAAGCGTTTAGGCCGTGAGGTAGAGTTCAAGACTATCGACTGGTCCAGTAAGGAAGCAGAGCTGAAGAGTGGCCGTGTAGACATTATTTGGAACGGTCTTGATATTACCGACAAGCGCAAGGAAAACATGCTTTTCTCTGAGCCATACATGGACAACCGTCAGATTATTTTCGTAGCAAAGGGCAATCCATTGGCTATCAAGGACGAGGCTTCCTTAGCTGGCAAGACCATTGGTACCCAGAGTGCTGGTACTGCTGAAGGATACATTGAAGCAACTCCAGAATTCAAGAATAGCCTTAAGGAAGTAAAGACCTATGCTGATTACATTTCCGCATTCATGGATTTGGAGAATGGCCGTATTGAAGCAGTAGTAGCTGATGAAATTGTGGGCCGTTACTATCTCAGCAAGCACCCAGAGCAGCTGGAGGCTGTTGATGTAGCTGTTGGTCCTGTAAGCTGCTTCGGTATTGCATTCCGTAAGGATAGCGACAAGGACACCGCTCTCCGCAACGATGTTCAGAAGGTTCTTGATGAAATGAAGGCTGATGGAACCATCGCTAAGATTTCTGAGAAGTGGTTTGCAAAGGATATTACCAAGAAGTAATATAACGACTAAGAGATGTCCCCCACTTCTATAAGTGGCGGGTACCTTATTCTATAAACACGGTGGAGCATATCTCCATCGTCGTTGAAACGCTGTCATAGGAAGAAAATGCTTGTTGCATTTTCATGATTGAGGGCGTTATAAATATTGAATTTACAGAGGGTACTGTCAGTTTGGCAGTACTCTTTTTTTACTAGGTGAGAATTAAATTAAGTAATGAATATGTGATAGTGTAATTTTCACTTAATGTGATAGTCAAATAACTAGTGTTGTGGTATAATTACTGCAAGGAAGTGATTG
>CALZDE010000215.1 GCA_945637225.1 uncultured Selenomonadaceae bacterium | reverse complement strand
CTCCTAATTAAGTGAAAAAGCCTGCCAAAAGTACAGCAGGCTTTCTAAATTTTATCTTAATAAATGTGTGTCAGATATTAGTGACGGTCATGACGAGGGCCATTGTTATCACGGCGAGGACCACGGTTGCCATCACGACGAGGTGCACCACCATCACGGCGAGGGCCACGGCCTGCATTACCGCCATTGTCTACATCATTCTCATGACCTGGAATCAGCACACGGTGAGACAGGTTTACACGTCCCATGCTGTCAATTTCAGTAACCTTAACTTCAATCTGGTCGCCAACCTTAACAACATCCTCTACATTATCTACACGGTGAGCAGCCAGCTGGGAAACATGGCACATACCTTCCCTGCCAGGCAGAATCTCAATAAACGCACCGAAGCTCATAATGCGGACAACCTTGCCCATGTAAACTTCGCCAACCTCAACCTCTCGAACGATTTCGCTGATGATAGCTACAGCCTTCTCAGAAGCCTCTACGCTGGTTGCGGTAATACGAACGGTACCGTCCTCATCAATGTCGATAAGAACACCGGTATCGTCAATGATCTTCTTGATAACCTTACCGCCAGGTCCAATGACATCGCGGATACGGTCAGTCTTAATCTGCATGGTAGTAACACGAGGAGCATAAGGGCTGAGCTCAGCAGATGGCTCTGCAATGCACTCTAACATCTTGCCTAAGATGAATGCACGGCCACGCTTAGCCTGAGCTAATGCAGAAGCAAGAATCTCACGGGAAATACCCTTAATCTTGATATCCATCTGAATAGCGGTAACACCCTCGGTAGTACCTGCTACCTTGAAGTCCATATCGCCCAGAGCATCTTCCATACCCTGAATATCGGTCAGAATGGTGTAATCATCGCCATCCTTAACAAGACCCATAGCAACGCCGGAAACAGGACGCTTAATAGGAACACCGGCCTGCATCAGAGATAAGGTACTGCCACAGACAGAACCCATGGAGCTGGAACCATTGGACTCCAGAACCTCAGAAACCATGCGGATAGTATATGGAAATTCCTCAACGGAAGGAATTACAGGAACAAGAGCACGCTCAGCCAAAGCACCATGACCAATCTCACGACGGCCAGGACCACGAACAGGACGAGCCTCACCTACGCTGTAGCCAGGGAAGTTGTACTGATGAATGTAATGCTTCTCAGTCTCTACGCCAAGACCATCTAACACCTGCTCATCGCCAACAGAGCCGAGAGTAGTAACGGTGAGAATCTGAGTCTGACCACGGGTAAAGAGACCGGAACCATGTGCACGAGGCAGAATACCAACCTCACAGGAAACAGGACGAACTTCCTCAACCTCACGGCCATCAGGACGAATCTTTTCCTTGGTAATCATTCTGCGGACGATTTCCTTAACGATCTTATGGAGCATGTAAGGAATTTCCTTAACTGCATCAGGATACAGCTCTAAGAAATGCTCCAAAGCCTCAGCCTTTACCTCAGCGATATGCTCATCACGGGAAAGCTTATCAGGATTGCGGACAGCCTCATCAAGCTTTGCGGTGGAATACTCGCGGATAGCCTGCTCCAATTCCTCTGGAACGGAGAACAGAACTACATCACGCTTTTCCTTGCCACATGCAGCCTGAATATCATCCTGCCAAGCAACGATCTTCTTGATTTCCTCATGACCAAAGAGAATAGCCTCTAAGATAACTTCCTCAGGAAGCTCATTAGCACCAGCCTCAACCATCATAACAGCATCGCGGGAGCCAGCAATAGTGAGGTTCAGGTCAGACTTCTCACGCTGTTCAACGGTAGGATTGATAACAAATTCGCCATCAACACGGCCTACACGAACACCAGCGATAGGTCCAAGGAAAGGAATATCGGAAACAGTCAGCGCACAGGAAGCACCAATCATAGCCGCAATCTCAGGAGCATTGTCATGCTCTACGGACATTACAGTAGCTACAATCTGTACATCATTGCGGAAACCCTCTGGGAACAGAGGACGGATAGGACGGTCAATCAGACGGCTGCAGAGAATTGCAGACTCACCAGGACGGCCCTCTCTCTTTATAAAGCCGCCAGGAATCTTACCTACGGCATACATCTTCTCTTCATAATCCACAGTCAGTGGGAAAAAGTCAACACCCTCACGAGGTGCCTCGGAAGCAGTTGCAGTAACTAAAACTACGGTGTCGCCATAGCGAACTAATACAGCACCATTAGCCTGCTTTGCTAATTTGCCAGTTTCGATGGTCAGAGTACGGCCACCTAATTGCATGTCAAAAGTATGCATATTAATATTTTCCTCCTACTATTCTTGTCTTTTGTGTCAACTCCTGTATTATACCACTATTAAAAGGCTTTGTATAGCTTTTTTTGCAAAAATATTTTATTACAAAAATCATATACAGAATACCGCATAAAGAGGAATTGTTTTTATACGATTTTCAAAACCAAAATTTTTATCACATATTTTAATACCATAACTTGAACTATACTTTTTCAAATACAAACCTAAGCTTTTCGCCTGAGCATGGGCACTCTTGACTTCAATTGGCACTATATCATCATCAATTCGCAAAATAAAATCTATTTCCATGTATCTATCAGCATAATAATATATTTTATGACCATTAAACAACAAATGCTGATTTACATAATTCTCTGTAAGACCACCCCGAAAATCGTTGATATCTTTATTTCCAACAAGAATATCATTAGGCATCACATCTTCCATTGCACATAAAATACCTACATCAGAAACATACATTTTAAAATCAGACATACTGGTATATGCCTTCAATGGCAATTTGATTTGGTCAATTTTTTTAAGTTTACTTGCAATTCCCGAAAGGCAGAGCCATTCCAGCGCAGACTCAAATACAGAAGCACGACCACCGGATTTCACCTGTTTATATTGAAAACGTTTATTCTCCTTCGCTAACTGCACATGAAGATTATTGTACAGCAATCTTGTTTTTTCAATTTCCGACCTTGTATTATATTTGCTCATATCGCTGAGATACGACTCTATAATAGTAGATTGATTATACCTAGCCAAAATATAATCCCCATTATCTACAAAATCTTTCACAACAAGAGGAATACCACCCACCAAAATATACTGACGGTAAAAATCCATAGCCATGTTATGATAAGGAAGCTCCATAGGAATATTTTGAGAAAAATGCTCTTTTATCATAGAACATAAATCACCCTTGCCCAATGCCAGTAAAAACTCCTCAAAATCCATAGGATACATATCCATCATATCAACACAGCCAACAGGAAAAGAAAATTCTTCACGATTTACCGCTATACCTAAAAGACTTCCTGCCGTCGCTATATGATACTCTGGAGCCAGTTCATAAAAATATTTCAAAGAGGTCAAAGCTCTAGGACAAAGCTGAATTTCATCAAAAATAATCAAAGTCTCTGCCTTGCTTATCCTAGCACCGCAAACGCTTTCCAGTAATGGAATTAACCTGTCTGGATTGATATCCCCCTCAAAAATATGCACTAAAGTAGGATTTATCTCGAAATTAAAATATGCTACATGAGGAAAACAGCTCCGTCCAAACTCTAAAAGCGAATAAGTCTTGCCAACACGCCTAGCACCCTTAAGAATTAAAGGCTTTCTATGCAAGCTATTTTTCCATGCCAAAAGCTTATCACTTATCTTACGATACATACAAACTCACCACCTATATTTATAGTATAGCATTCCAGTGTAAAAAATACAATAAAATTCTCACTATTTACTGTAATAATAAAGTAATTATTGCATAAGTAAATCACATATATAAAACTATATGCTCTATAAATCCATTTTTTATTTTTCTTTGCAGGAATATGTCTATTTTGTATAGAAACTATATATTACTCAATCAATAACACAGGAGGAGATTCTACAATGAATTTAAATGAGATATGGAAAAATTTCGCTACATATTTGCAAAACAATAATGA
>CALZDE010000214.1 GCA_945637225.1 uncultured Selenomonadaceae bacterium | reverse complement strand
TAGAATAAGGTACCCGCCACTTATAGAAGTGGGGGACATCTCTTAGTCGTTATAGCAAAGTTCAATAAATTCTTTCTCTGGTAATGGACGTGAATAGTAATAGCCCTGAATGCTGTCACATTCCAATCCCTTTAAAAATTCTACCTGTTCCTTCACCTCAACACCTTCAGCTACTATGTGCATACCCAGCTCATGAGCAAGACCAATGGTATGGCGCAGGAGACAGTCACCACTGTAATTACCGATGTAATCCACAAGACTCTTATCCAGTTTAATAGTATCAAACTGCAAGGTATTTAAGGTGGCTAATGAGGAATAGCCAGAACCAAAGTCATCAAGATGCAGAGAAAAATCAGCCTTTTTAAATTCAGCAATCAATTCCTTGATAGAAGCATTATTTATATCAGCACTTTCTGTAATTTCTAGTGGCACCAGCTTTGGAGAAAGCCCCATCTCATTGAGAATTTCCACATAGCGAGGTACTACATTGGCATAATAAAGGCTGGCACGGGACAGATTTATGGAAATAGGTACCACCTTGCCCCACTTCTCAAACCATGCCTTCTGACGATGGCAAACCTGTGTATATACATACTCATCCAAAAGACGAATAAGACCATTACGCTCAAAAATAGGAATAAATACACCAGGAGAAATCATACTGCCATCAGGCTTGCGCCAACGCACCAGAGCCTCGGCACCATTTATTTCACCAGTGACAGGACTGTACTTTGGCTGATACCATACCTCAAAATATTCCTTGCGGATGGCATTAGGAAATTCTCTTGTCATGCGTACTTCTTCTACAATCTTCTGTTCATCCTGCTGACTGAAGAAAGCATACAGCCTGTCTTCATTGTTTCTAATCTGATTAACCGCCATTATAGAATGACTGTGAACGCTATCCACTTCGTCCCCAGGCATAAAACTAGCGATACCGAAATATGGATCAACTCTAGGAATATCCAGCTTCATAGAAAGGTCTAACAGGCTCTCCTGTAACTTTTTCAGCCTGTCAATCATATCCTCCATGTCATCAGTTGCAATAAAGATGTTAAAATTATCTGCTACTGAATGGCATGCTACATCATGCTCCCTCAAAACACCTACAATACAACGCCAAATTTCCCTGAGAGCTACATTGCCTCTCTTAATACCGCAGACAGAATTTACAACCTTGAAGTTATGGACATTCATGGAAATAAAATAACCAGGCACCTCAGAATTTTCCAAGGCATTTTTGAAACCAGAGTAATTATTACCACCGGTTATCCTATCCATGTAAGAATATTTATCGGGCTGTTCAACAATAACCAGAATGGCCTTTTCTGCTCTGCCAAATTCATCATAGGATACTCTAATAAACTTAGCCTTTCTTAATTCATCAGTGGGATCATGAAAAACTGCTGTCAAAACACGACTTTCTTTTAATCTGTCAGGCAGAGTAACCATATCAAAGAAACGGCACATTTCCAAAGAATCTCTCTCTGCCACAGCTTCACGGCAAAAATCTGCCAAACTCTGGTTTATTTTACCCTTTTCACCAAATATACAGCTGAAAATAGAATCTGCTACACAATGAAGCTGTATATACTTATTATTTTTTATATCTAATAAATAACTTTCTGAAAACGTCTTCAGTATTGACTTCAGCAATCCAGCTGCATCTTTCATCTCTTGATCTACGGATTCCTCCTGCAGTTTATTTTCCATCCTAGGTCACTCCAATTTACACAAATTACTAAATCCCTACTTACTTATTATACGCCTTTTAACTCTAATTGTCAAAACAATTGTCTAAGTATTATGTAAAAAATTGTCTTTTTAGGAAAAATTTCAAAAAAAAGGAACCACCTATCAGATGATTCCTTGAATACGACTTTTGTATTACAGGTTTTCCTTTGCAACTGCAACCAGCTGAGCAAATGCCTTAGCATCGCTAATAGCCAGGTCAGCTAACATCTTGCGGTTAACCTCTACACCAGCCTTGGTCAGGCCAGCAATGAAGCGGCTGTAGGACAGGCCATTGATACGAGCTGCTGCATTGATACGAGCGATCCACAGACGACGGAAAACACCCTTCTTTGCACGACGATCACGACGAGCATAGTACAGAGCCTTCATAACAGTCTCGTTTGCCTTCTTGAACTGCTTGCTCTTAGAACCCTTATAGCCTTTTGCTAACTTTAAAATCTTATTATGACGCGCATGTGCGGTAACGCCGGACTTAACTCTTGGCATTGTATATTTCCTCCTATATTACGGTAATTCGGTAATTTATTTTAATTAAGCATATGGCAGGCACTTAATTGCACGCTTCTTATCAGCAGCAACTACCAGTGCAGCCTTGCGCAGATTACGCTTACGCTTAGGGGACTTCTTCTCCAGGATATGGCTCTTGTATGCCTTATTTCTTCTAATCTCACCGCTACCGGTTACAGTAAAGCGCTTTGCAGCAGCTCTACGAGTCTTCATCTTCTGCATTACAAATTTCCTCCTTAAAATTAGCCTTCTTCAGTCTTTGGTGCAGCTGTTGCTGGCTTTGCAGCCTTTGCCTTTGCTGGCGCCTTTGGGGCTAAAATCATAATCATATTTTTGCCTTCAAGCTTAGCATCACGCTCAATAGTAACAGTATCCTTCAGCTCCTGAGCTACACGGCCAAGGATTTCCTTGCCCAGCTCTGGATGAGAAAGCTCACGGCCACGGAACATGATAGTTACCTTAACCTTGTCACCATCCTGCAGGAAACGTACAGCGTTCTTCAGCTTGACTTCAAAATCATGCTGCTCAATGTTTGGACGAAGCTTAACTTCTTTGATGGTAATAACCTTCTGCTTCTTCCTGGCTTCCTTTTCCTTCTTCTGCTGCTCATATCTATACTTACCGAAGTCCATGATTCGGCACACAGGAGGTTTTGCCTTTGGGGCAATCTCCACCAGGTCCAGATGCTGCTCTACAGCCATACGCAGTGCATCACGAGTCTGCATGATGCCTAACTGCTCACCCTCCGCATTTGTTACTCGTACTTCACGAACACGGATTTCTTCATTAATTCTTACAGATTCCTTGCTAATGGAAAAGCACCTCCAATAGATAAAATAGCTTACTGACAACCATCAGTACAGCACCACAGCAAAAAATAAAGGATGGCACAAAGCCACCCTGAAAAATACTAAGTAGTATTAACCTGCTTACTTAGTTCAGTAAACTAGGTGAGAAGCGGTGGCTCCTGCTTGACTTACCTTGCATATTATATCAAACCATTATGTCCTTGTCAATAGCTTTTTAGAAATTTTTTTAATTATTTTATCCATTTCGTCAAAGCATCTACGACTAAATTCAGATTAATAGGCTTGGCTATATGACCATTCATGCCTGTCATAAATGCCTTCTCCACGTCACTGGCAAAAGCATTTGCTGTCATGGCTACAATCGGAACATTCTTGGCATACTCGCCAGCTAACTGACGAATATGCTTTGTAGCGACATAGCCATCCATCCGTGGCATCGCCCTCAGGTGATAACAGCTATTTAATATACAATTTAAAACATACTATGTTAATCAGCAAGCCTGTTTTCTATCAATGGAAGCCGCAGTGATAAGCTGCTGTAAGAAATAATCAGTAAGACGAAGCTCAGCAGAACGAATAGAGTAGTCGCTTCTGCCAGAGAAATAGAAATTGCAAATCTCATGGTCGCCAACAGTAGGAATACGCTCGCCATAGAGGCCATCCACAACCCCTGCCAGCTTGCCCTCAATCATGTCTACCAAAAGAATACGGTCTGCACCAATGCCATATTCACGACTAGCTAAAAGATTCAGAGCATCCTGAGAAATAAAGTCTGCCTTTACATCTACAACAATATACTCTACACCATTTAATTCATATCCATCTAATCTAAACATGTCACATTCCTCCGCATTCTATATCTATCCAAGCCCTTAGGCTTTTATCTCTAACCTTTGATTATA
>CALZDE010000213.1 GCA_945637225.1 uncultured Selenomonadaceae bacterium | reverse complement strand
GAATAAGGTACCCGCCACTTATAGAAGTGGGGGACATCTCTTAGTCGTTATATTATTGGCTGTCTCTGGCACTGCTGATAAAATATGATAAACGGCTTAATCCAACAGACAAGTCCTCATTTACCAGCTGTACACTGGCAGGAACATCCATCTTCACCGGAGCAAAATTCCAAATTCCCCTGATGCCTGCCTCTACCAGCTGATCCGCTACTGCCTGAGCAAACTGGGCCGGTACAGCAATTACACCAATAGAAATATTCTTTTCTTCTATTATCTGCTTTAAATCAGTCATGTCACTGACTCTTATATGACTGACTACCCTGCCGATAATCTCCTTATCCGTATCAAATAATGCTACCAGATTAAATCCCATCGAAGCAAAGTTCTGATAATTTGCCAGCGCTTCTCCCAAATGGCCAATGCCTATCACTGCAATATTCCAATGATTGTTCAAGCCAAGAATATCACCGATACAGCGTTTCAGCTCATTTACATAATAGCCTACACCCTTCTTGCCAAACTGCCCAAAGGAAGTCAAATCCTTGCGTATCTGTTCAGGTGTAATATTCAGCCTGTTTCCCAAAGTTTCCGAGGAAATAATGTCAATCCCTTCATCCTGCGCCAGACGCAAAGTACGGAAATAAAGCGGAAGCCTGTCGATTGTAGCCCGTGAAATATTCTGTTCCTTCATAAATACCCCCAAGTCAAAAATATATCAGGCATATTTATCATACCTTTTTAATTCTACAAAAATAGAAAAAATCCTGCTAAATTTTTAATTTATTCCCAAAAATAATTACAGCTTTTCATCAATGACACAAATCAAACCGCATATCATCCACAGCAGCATTGAAGAAGGAATGTTAAACAATACATCATCGGTAAGACCGTTCAGCGCAACAGAAATCAATGCAAGCCCTAAGCCAAACAGAATACCTTCATACACATTGCTCTGCAGATACTTTTTACTGAAAAGAGCTGTTCCCATAGAACCGAAGAACCATGCAAAATACGCTAATCCGCCAATAATACCGATTTCAGCAATATAATTCAAATAAATATTATGTGCATGAACAAGCATAACACTGCCATCTACAATATAAAAATCATAGAGTGGATATACCATCCAATAAGCACCCCAGCCGATACCCCTTAATGGATGATCCATAATCATCTGTACTGTACTTTCCCACATAGCAAGGCGCATTTCCGAGGATGTATCCTGCACAGATAACGCTGTTGTGAGACGCTCCAAAAGCACAGGGTCAAGAGCCAGTACCGCCCCGGCTACCACCACAAGACCTGCCAAAATACGCCAATCCCTCATAATACCATAACCAGCAACGATAACACCAATGGTAAGACAGGCACCGCGGGCATAGGTCATAGCAAGGCAGGCTACCGCACAGACAATACCGATTGTTAAATAATTGCGCCAGCGTTTCCCTTTTCTGTCATTTTTATCAAGCTTGACAAAAAGTCCCAGCATAACACAGATAACAATATCAAGATATGCCGCTAAGATATTAGGATTTTCCCATGTAGAGAAAACACGTTTTTTTAATTCTGGGAAGGCTTCACCATCCACCCACTTCATATCGGCTGTACTGATACCGAATATATACTGAAAAAAGCCATACCCTATTACCAATGTCATTGACCATGCCAGTGCATACATTATCTTCTTAACGTCGCTATACTCATCCACATTCTGAGTTACCATAATATAGGTAATAAGATAAACACCAACTAAATTATAGAAATTATAAAAGCTGAAACCAGGGTCAGGAGAACCAGTTATAGAAATCAGTCCACACACCGTAAATACAGTAATTGGCCAAAAGAACTTCGTTTTTTTATAGTGAAAATCCGCCTTAAATTTCCACTTGTATAAGAAGAAAAGAAAGCCTATTAAAAGTGAAATTTCCGCAACTACAGGAAATAAGCTAATAAAAAATGCTTCTAATACCAAAGAGTATATTATCACTTCCTGTACTGATCTCATGGTCTTATCACTTGTAAAAATATTTTTTGACATAAGTACACCTCAATTACAGAAACATATGCATAGCCAGCTGTAAAGCCCCTAAGAAAATTCCTATCTTTACTACAATATCTACTAAAAACAGGGACATCGGAAAAATCTTATTGCCGTTTATGTTGATAAAACGAACAGCCACCTCTACATTATCCTTACTCTTGCTATATGCCGCCAGCATCTTCATTTTAAACAGACAATGAAACGCAGAGGTCAAAAGATATATCAGACAGAAAACTGTCAAAAGAAAAATCGACAGACGAGAAAAATCCACATAGGCTGGTGAAATACGTATGCCATCTGCCGCTACAATAGCCGGTGCAAAGGTAGACAGAATGATAAGTCCCTCTGCCATGAAAGCCGGAACAGCTTTTTTTATTTTGCTGTAAACGCCCAAAAATTCCCTGATACCATCATCAGGGTCTTCCTCCTGCTCCATTGCTTCGATGTAATCAGCTTCGGAAGTATAAACCGCCAGCTTGATTTTACTAGCCGCCGCAAATGCATGTATGCCAGAAAGCACTAACCACAAAATTGCTACCCAGTTATCTAAAGTAAACATAAATCTGCTCCCATAAAAAATTTTTGAATAAACTCAATATTATTATACTACCTAACGAAATCTTTTGCAATAACGACTATAACGTGTTTCGCAAAACTTTTCCCCATCATTCATAGATAAAACCTATGGTAATATTGATTATTTATGTTTTTCCTCCCCTTATAACGCCCTCAATCATGAAAATGCAAAAACAGACCACTAAATTGCAATTCGCATTACAATCAGCAGTCTGCTAAAAATCATTTATTTAATCCGTTTCTTTATGGTATCTATCAGAATTTCCAATGCTTTGATACGGGCATACTTCTTGTCATTTGATTCAAGGATATACCAAGGGGCGGCTTTAGTATTGGTTTTCTGAATCATTTCATCTATTGCACCCTCGTACAAATCCCACTTTTCACGGTTGCGCCAGTCCTCATCGGTAATCTTCCACTGCTTTTCAGGAGTATTCTGACGAAGGGTAAAGCGTTCCAGCTGAGTGTCCTTGTCAATCTGCACCCAGAACTTAATGACGATAGCACCCCAGTCAACTAAGTCCTGCTCGAACTCATTGATTTCATTATACGCCCTCTGCCAGTCATTTTCACTGCAAAAACCCTCTAAACGCTCTACCATAACGCGTCCATACCATGTCCTGTCATAAATTGCCGTATGACCAGTCTTAGGAAGCCTTGTCCAAAATCTCCATAAGAAATGCCTGTTCTTTTCCTCAAAGCTAGGACTGGCAATAGGAAATACCTCATAGCTTCTAGGGTCAAGAGCACTTGCCAAACGCTTGATATTACCGCCCTTGCCTGCCGCATCCCAGCCCTCATAGGCAATTATTACAGGAATTTTATTAATGTAAATCTTATTCTCTAATTTCTTTAATTCCTTCTGCAGTTTCTTCAGCTTAGTCTTATACTCAGTATCGGATATTTCCTTGCCCTTCAAATCAATGGATTTCAACGGCTTCGTTTCCCTCAAAATATAACTCTTATTCTGAATAACTGGCACCCAAGGCTCCTTTATAGCTAAATCAATGCTGGAAACAATGGTATTTGCCACAAAACGCTCCACGTCAGCATTATTTTCAGCATGAATGATATGCCAAGGACAAGCCTTTGAATCCGTAGCCTTCAGATAACTCTTATACAGCTTATGACACTTCTTATAATGATTATTCTGCCATAAATCCTGCTCAGATACCTTCCATGCAGTATCCTTATGTGCCAAAAGTGCCTTCTGACGTTCCTTCTGAGTCTTTTCATCCACTTGCAGAAAAAACTTAATTACAAGATAGCCGTTATCCCTCAGCTGACGTTCAAAATTAATAATACTTTCAATGCGCTTTTCGTATTCCTTTTCATCAATATCCCCATGCAGGTATGAGCT
>CALZDE010000212.1 GCA_945637225.1 uncultured Selenomonadaceae bacterium | reverse complement strand
TATAATAAGGATGTGGATAAAGAAAAACGTACTCATTCATGTATTATTGAAAAGATAAATTATTGATTTAGCAGGAAAATGAAATCCTTTCGTAGAAATAGTATGTATAATACAGGTCTACGGAGGGATTTTTGTGTTTGCAAAGCTGAAGAAACTTAACAAAAAGAAGGATGAATTGCTTTCCAGTACCGCTGCTCAAAAGGCTAGTGAGCTGGCGAGCAGATTAAAGGAAGGTGCGTCTGATACCGCCAAGTCAGTGCTAAAGCGTGGCTTTGAGGATATGGACTTACTTAAGGAAGCTCAGCGTATTCATCGTGAATGCGACAGACTGGTAAATAATCATAATAGCCGTATGTACATGCTCAAGAATCAGTTTGAACAGGAGATGGATAGCTACAATCGTACATGCAGTCGTATTGATGAAGATGTTTTGCCATTATGCCACCAATTTTTTAGTTTATCGGCTAATGCTGTTCAGCTTTCAGGCAATCAGTCAAATGTAGATTTGGATCGTTATGGTATTTCTTATGCGAATGATGTGTATGTGGATGGTACCGTTGATAAAAAAATGATGATGGCTGGTCTGGGTGTTGGTGCGGCTAGTGCAGCAGGCGTTTTTAGTGTTATGGCGGCATTTGGAACAGCAAGTACGGGGACTGCTATTGCGGCATTGCATGGCGGTGCGGTTTATACTGCTACCTTAGCGGCATTGGGTGGCGGTTCTGTGGCTGCTGGTGGTCTTGGCATGACTGGCGGTATGATTGTTCTCGGTGCGACAGGGGCTTTTCCTGCTATTGCGGCAGTAGGATATCTTGCGGACAAAAAAATCAGGAAAGCTTATGATGAGGCTCTCAAGCGTCAGTCTGATACAGCTGTTATTATGGAAAAAGCAGATAAGATTTATTTTGATATCAGTGATGTAATGCTGAACATTCGTGCTATGAATACGGAGTTTCGTTCATTTGCTG
This sequence comes from uncultured Selenomonadaceae bacterium, assembly GCA_945637225.1. Lineage (GTDB taxonomy): Bacteria > Bacillota > Negativicutes > Selenomonadales > Selenomonadaceae > CAMCDL01. The sequence continues at coordinate 3,032 of CALZDE010000212.1, read as the reverse complement.
ATTTCTTTTCTGAATTAATTAATATGTCAATAGGTGCTGTTTCTTTGGGGAAGGAAGCTGTTTTTTCAAATATACTGAAAAAGGCATTATTAGCTTATTCCAAGTTTAGAAATATTTCTATTGTTGAAGATAATGCTATAAATTCGTTTTTGTCAGCTGAGGTTAAGGAGGGAAGAGCACTTTCTGATGATGCCCGCAGTGCGTTTTATGGTTTCTATTCTGCTTTAACTGAAGAACAGCAGAAAACCATGGATAAACTGCGTACTGAACAGTTGAAATCTGATAAATTTGAAAGAAAATATAAGTCAGCTATGCAGCAGGCACAGAAGGTGAAGGCCGAAAACAAAAAGCTGGCAAAACAGCATCACCAAGATAAAATTGTTATTGAAAAATTACGAAATACAGTAAGTAATTATCAAAATCAGCTTGAATTTTTACGTCAATTAATTGTACAGCAGGGCTGGGATATAGATGACCCTCGTCTATGGAAAAGTATGGAGCAGATTTCGGAGCCTCTTGAAGAAAAGATTATTAGCAATAATGACGAAGAAATGCAGTCACTTGCTAGGAATTATCGTAACAAGTTTAATAATTTTAGTGAGGAAATTATTTCGTCGCTGGCAGTCAGTGATTATCTTTATGGTATGCTTCATGATCAGCAGGATATGGATTTTTCACCTGTTCTCCTGCCAGCATTTAAAGCGGTAGAAGCTGTTATGCGTGAGGTACTGAAAAATCATGGTATAAAGAGGCCTGACAAGGGATGGCTTATGGGGGCAATGTGCCACGAGGTCGCAAAAAATCCGCATATTTGGAACAAGAGCTTCTGTGATACCCTAGAGGATGTTCGTCAGGTAAGGAATAAGACGGCTCATTCTGGTGGTATACAGCTGTTTCAGGTTGAAAACATGCGGATTATTCTATTAGAGGATTCGTCAGATAAACCAGCTTTATTGAGTTATCTGAATGAAATGTTAATATGATTATTTTTAGCAGTCAGTATCGTATGCTATTTTGCATAGATATTTTGGGCTGCTTTTATTTTTTCTATTATATCGTTACGCATTTTATTTGGTGCTATAACAGTTGCGGCACTGCCTAGAGAAAGTACATATTCAAGTACCATCTTGTAATCAAATCTATAATAATTTATTTTCAAGGTATATGTTTCTGTATCTTCGTCATATGTTGCTTCCTTATCATAAGAGGCAAAAAGTGTAAAACACCGTTCAACTGCATTATTTTTTTTCTCTATTTTTAATGTAAAATCACAGCAATTCTGTTTTAGGTAATTATAAAATAATTTTTTTATGTCGGCAGGAACGTTTTTATCAAGCAGTGTTATCTGTTTTACATTGGCAGCATTCATTTTTATAGCACGTTTGTCATTTTCCTCCCATGCTATTAGACCGTAATGATTTATAGCAGCATCGTATTCAATGCGTATAGGAATTACTTCACCTTTATAAAGTGTTCCGTTATTAGCTAAATTTTCGTAATAAACGATTTTTCCCTTGCAGAGTGCCAGCCAGAAATTGTGCAGTATTTCGATGAGTTTTTCATCTGTTGTATTGTTATTGACAGGTTTCAGTGTTTCGTAATGCTCATCAAGATTAGGCGGAGTTATATCTTCCATCAGTAACAGAAGTTTTTCTCTTATATTGGTAGGGATAAGAAATTTAGACATTCTATCTGTAAGCATGTATTTGAGAAATTGAAGCTCAATTTCAGCAGGAATAACAGGGAGTGGCAGTTCAATTCTTAAATTAGCACAGCTTTCTTTTTTTATTTGGGAAGTTAATTCTTTATTTTCATATAGTGAAATAATATCTAGCTTTTTACCGTCAATATCCGTAAAGAAAAGTACAGAGTCAAGCAGGGCTATAATGCGTCCTTCATTGTTGGGGTCGGGGTCATTTATAACAGATAAGCAGCTGTTTAAGCTGTGTTTTTCTCCGTCGTATATATCATTTATTATTTGACTTAGTGAGATAAAAAGCTGTGAGTGTGTTTCCTGCAGGAATTCATTTGGATTATTCATAATTTGCCAGCACCTCCTGTAAATCCTGTATCATTCTTTTTCTGAGTCCAGATGGCTCTATGATTTCCGCATAAGGATGAAGTGTACGTATCCAAGGGAAAAGCTGTAGGGTATCTTCTGTATAAATGGTTACATAGCAAAATTCATCAGAGCTTATTTCTGCTTCTGGGTGTATTGAATGTATTTTCTTGATGATATCTTGCAGTTCATCTGGTGTTTTAGTATGAAGCTTCAGCACTACCTTGGAGATTTTTTCCTGTATTGGCATAGGGTGTTTATCTGTTTGACAGCTTTTTATGTTTGTTATTTTATCCAGACGAAATTTCTGATGGATAGGACGCTTGCTGGTATCAAAGGCTACTAGGTACTGATGTCTTGTATAATAGTTGTTTACGAGTTTTACAGGTATGGCGGTTACATTTTTTTTATTGTACTTAAAACTCAGTGCGAGATTATTTTCTATGCAGTATAGTATAAACATGGCGGTGAGTTCATCAAGTATCGTAACAAGACGGGTGTGCTTGAATTGACTGTAGGAACGTTTTTTAGCTTCCAGCTTGCCTGTTAGGCGAATTGTTTCTTCCAGATAGTAGAAGGGAAAGCTGAAAGGTGCTGTGTTTCGGTAAAAGCAGATTACATTGCGCAATATATTAAGCTCAGCTCGAGTCATGGCGGTAAGAGGATTAGGGGAAAGAGAATACACATATGTACGGTTGACTTTTGTCATGGTGGTGATACCACGCTGTGTCATGTTCTGCAGATATTTATACATTTGGCTGGCTGTCAAATAGGCTTTGGAGGAATTGTCATCGGAATTTATATTTTCTGTAATAATGTCGCAGATTTCTTTGACGCTTTGCGGTTTATCTGCAGAAGCTAATGCCTGCATTACAGCTATATCTATAAAGGTGGACATAGGAGTAAGTGCCTTCATGTGGTAGCTTTTAGCTAGGTAATTATGGGAGCTGTAGTAGCTGTCACCACGCAGGCC
>CALZDE010000211.1 GCA_945637225.1 uncultured Selenomonadaceae bacterium | reverse complement strand
TATTGTATTGACAATTACACCAAACATTTATTTACACAAACTTTCTAAAATTATAGAAGTGGGGGACATCTCTTAGTCGTTATACATTGAAACGGAAATAGGTTACATCGCCATCCTGCATGATGTACTCCTTGCCCTCAATACGTACCTGACCCTTTTCACGTGCCGCCGCATTGGAGCCAGCCGCAACTAAATCATCAAAATTAACGATTTCAGCCTTAATAAAACCACGCTCAATATCGGAGTGAATCTTGCCAGCTGCCTTTGGTGCAGTAGTGCCCTTTGTGATAGTCCATGCACGGCACTCATCAGGGCCAGCAGTCAGGAAGGTCATTAAACCCAATAAATCAAAAGCCGCCTTAATGAGCTTTTCAAGACCAGACTCCTCTAAGCCCATATCTGCTAAAAATTCCTTTGCTTCATCATCATCTAATTCAGCAATTTCAGACTCAACCTTTGCGGAAATAGTAACTACCTCTGCACCCTCTGCCTTTGCATATTCCTTTACCTTCTGAACATAAGGATTTTCTGCATCAGCAGTAGCAACCTCATCCTCACCTACGTTGGCAACGAAGAGAGTTGGCTTCATGGTCAGGAAGTTCATTTCCTTAATCATGTCTTTTTCGTCATCAGATAATTCAACACTTCTTACAGTTTTGCCTGCATCAAGTGCTTCCTTAATTCTCTCTAAAATTGCGGCTTCTGCCTTTGCTTCCTTAGCACCGGATTTCTGTAATTTTACTAATTTTGCTAAACGGCGTTCCAGCACTTCCATATCAGCAAGGCACAGCTCAGTATTGATAATATCAATGTCTCTCAGTGGGTCAATAGAACCTTCAACATGGGTAATATCGCCACTTTCAAAACAGCGTACAACCTGTGCAACTGCATCAACCTGACGGATATGCTCTAAGAACTTATTTCCCAATCCTTCACCATTAGCCGCACCCTTTACTAAGCCTGCAATATCAACAAAACGGAAAGCCGCTGGAGTTGTCTTTTTGGAATTGTACATCTCATGAAGCACCTGAAGACGCTTATCAGGAACATCAACAATACCTACATTTGGCTCAATAGTACAGAAAGGATAATTTGCCGCTTCTGCACCAGCCTTGGTAATAGCATTAAACAATGTACTTTTGCCTACGTTTGGTAAACCTACAATACCTACTTCTAAATTACTCAATTTTCTACACCTCAAAAATTATTTTATTTCAAGCAATACTTCATAGCATTTTTAACTACGATTTCTGGTACGTTATCTACGATTTTTACCTTGCCAATTCCGCCATCAACAAGGACCCATTTCACTTTGCCATTAACGGTTTTCTTGTCATGGAAAATTGCACCATACAGAGTATCTAAATCACATTCCTCAGCTCTTGTTGGCAGTTTCAGAGTCTCTATAAGCTTCTCAATTCTGTCAGCTACGGAGCTTTCAATCATGCCCAATGCCACACTTATTCTTGCGGCACAAACCATACCAATTGCTACAGCTTCACCATGATTATACTTAGTATAATTTGTATTTTTTTCAATAGCATGGCCCATGGTATGTCCAAAGTTTAAGATAGCACGCAGGCCGGATTCTTTTTCGTCCTTGCTTACTACCATAGCCTTAATTTCACAGGAACGGGCAATCATTCTAGTTGCCTTATCCTTTTCAAGCTTCAAAACATCTTCTACATTATTTTCCAAAAACTCAAAGAATTTTTCATCGTAAATAATGCCATATTTTATGATTTCACCTAAGCCGGTATAAATCTCTCTTTCCGGTAAAGTCTTCAGCATATCCATATCCATGAATACTGCCTTTGGCTGATAAAAAGCACCAATGAGATTTTTGCCTAATTTATGATTTACAGCCACCTTGCCGCCAACGCTGGAATCCACCTGTGCCAGTAAACTGGTAGGTATCTGAATGAAAGGGACACCACGCATATAAGTAGCCGCAATAAAGCCTGTTAAATCACCAACTACACCGCCACCCAAGGCGATAATAGGAGACTTTCTGTCTAAACCATACTCAATGCATTTGGTGTAAATATCCTCTGTTGACATTAATGCCTTAGAGCTTTCACCAGCAGGAACAACCGCTAAATCAGCCTTTATGCCAGCCTTCTCCATGATGTCCTGAACCTTTTTGCCATAGAGAGGAGCTACGTTGCTATCTGAAATTATCAAGCCCTTTTGAGAATATTTTCCCTGCTTCATAAAATCAGTAATTCGCTGATCTATTTCAGTAGAAATAAGAATATCATAGCTGTCCTGTCCCAAATCTACATTAACCACAGTTTCGCCCATAATCTGCATTATCTGACAGGCAAGCATTTCTTCATTCCACTCAGTTGTATCTAAATGGTAATCAGCCGCCTTTTCGTAAATATTCTTTCTTTTTTCCAAAAGTTCCTCAATGGCTTTTCTTCTGTCACCCTTATCCATCTTATCAAGCACAGGGCGGACACCTGGCTTATTAGTGCGTAAAACCAGTTCGTCAATAGAAGCCTCTAAACAGAAAATCACACCATTTTTCTTAAGGTCAGCTACGTTGGCAGGATTCTTAACTGTACCACCGCCAGTAGCGATAATCATACCAGATTTTGCCGATAAACGCTTTACCAGCTCACGTTCCTGCTGACGGAAATAGTTTTCACCATAACGCTTAAAAATATCTGCTACGCTCATGCCTAAATCATTTTCAATGGCAATATCCATATCAATGAATTTAGCTCTCATACGCTTTGCCAGATAACGGCCTAAAGTTGATTTACCTGTACCCATGAAACCAATGAGAATAATGTTCTTGCTCATAATCTCACTCCTGAACTCTTGCCTTATAAGCCTTCATTGCGGAAAGTACATCTACCATTGCATCATTGCCAAATTTGTCAGTAACAGCCTCAGCAATAACGATAGCCGCCATAGCCTCACCTACTACAGAAGCGGCAGAAACAGCACACACATCACTGCGTTCCTTGCATGCCAAAACCTCGGTCTCACTGCCAATATCAATGGAATGTAGAGGCTTCATCAGAGTAGGAATAGGCTTCATGCAGGCACGGATAACAATATCCTCACCGTTGCTCATACCGCCCTCAAGACCGCCAGCACGATTTGTCTTGCGGTATACCTTTTTATTTTCGTCATAGAACATTTCGTCATGGATTTCACTGCCTGGAAGTTCACCGCACTGGAAGCCAGCACCGATTTCTACGCCCTTAATAGCCTGAATACCCATCATAGCCCATGCCAGCTTGCCATCAAGACGCTTATCCCACTGAATATGACTGCCAAGGCCAAGAGGTACGCCACGGACAATTACCTCAAAGACACCGCCCAAGGTATCGCCCTCCTGCATAGCTGACAGAATACGTTCCTTCATCTTTTCCTCAGCCTCAGGATCATAGCAGTTCAGCTCAGAATCGCCAGTACCGATTTTAGCATAATCAATCTTGCTTTCATCAACACCGATACCGCCAATCTTTACAACATGTGAAACAACCTCAATACCGCATGCCTTCAAAAACTGCTTGCACAGACCGCCTACAGCCACACGGGTAGCAGTTTCACGGGCACTGGCACGCTCCAAAATATCACGGGCATCATTGCGGTCATACTTTAAAACACCAGTCAAATCAGCATGACCAGGACGTACTGCTGTCACCTTGTCACCAAACTCCTCACCCATAACGGACATACGGTCAGTCCAGTTCTGCCAGTCACGGTTAGCAACCTTAATGGTAACAGGGTCGCCCATGGTTTCGCCAAAACGTACACCAGATAAGAACTCTGCTCTGTCAGTCTCAATCTTCATACGGCCGCCACGGCCAAAGCCCTGCTGACGGCGAGCCATATCGTTGTTCATTTCATCAAGATTTATCTTTAAACCAGCAGGAATACCCTCTACAATAGCGGTCAAGCACTGACCATGAGATTCACCAGCTGTCAAAAAACGAAAATTACCCATCTCACACCTCTTAATTCATGGTTAATTTTAAAGCTTCTAAAAAACATACCTAACTAAGTAT
>CALZDE010000210.1 GCA_945637225.1 uncultured Selenomonadaceae bacterium | reverse complement strand
TAGAATAAGGTACCCGCCACTTATAGAAGTGGGGGACATCTCTTAGTCGTTATAGTCACGTCCGATATATACAATTGCCTGACGTGGCTGTCCACCATCCATGATAATGCACTCAAAAGGCATACCATAGAACCAGTTGACGTTACTGCTGTCTGTCACAATAATGGTATTAGCACGGTCTGACCTCTTGCCAGTTTCTACACCAGTAATGATAAAGCCCTTGCTCTGAAGAACTGCCGCCACCTTTGCAGCCGCACCATTAATACCACTGTCATTAACGACCAGCACAGAAATATCACCTGTACTGTCTGCCTTAGTAGCCGCCTTTTTAGCAGCCTCGCTGTTGGAACCATCCTTCTTTGTACTGTCGGACTTGCTATCCTTTTCAGTATTGGACTTTTCCTTATCTGAATTTTTATCCTTAGATTTATCGTTATTTTCAGCAACTACTGTTATATTCTTTGGCAGAGAATCCTCATACGCCTTTTTCGCTAATTCTGCATTTTTTAAGGCATCGCCAGCAAGCTCCTTACCCACCTGAGCAGCTACAATTTTTCTTACGCCAAGAATATCTGGGAGCCAGTAGCTTACATCATCAAGATAAGCAGGACAGCCAGGGAGCATTTCAGAGGATAAGCCCTTTGCTTTAATCTCTGGAAGAATGGTAATCAGGGAAAGCATTTCCTCCAATGGCATATTGGTTTCCACAGAAGAACGTATTTCCTTCACAATCTCAGGAAGCTTAGGCAAAATCTGAGGTGTCATTACCTTCTCTAAAACAGCTCTCATAAAATGCTGCTGTCTATTGATACGGCCAATATCACCCTCACCATCACGGTAACGGACATACTGAATAGCCCTTGCGCCATCGAGGTGCTGCATACCTGGGAAAAGGTCAATGACAAGACCGCCATTATCATCCCAAGGGTCCTCATAATACATGCGCTTTTCTACATCAATATCTATGCCATCAAGAATATTAATAACACGTTCAAACGCCTTTGTATCAATCATGATATAGTAATCCATATCTATACCCAGCACATTTTCCAAAGTACTTTGAGTCAGCTTTTCGCCGCCAAATGCATAAGCATGATTGATTTTGTCGTAGCCATGCCCCTCAATTTTCACACGGGTATCACGAGGAACAGATAAAAGAGTTGCATTTTCCTTATCCTTGTCCACCTGAGCTACCATGAGCGTATCACTTCGTCCACAGTCATCCTGACGCTGGTCCACACCCATAATCATGATATGAGTCAGCTTCGAGGCATTTGCATTTATGGCAGTTTTGCCTGTATCCTCGCCATCTGAATTTTCATTTCCAGTACACGCATAAATAATGCCTCCTATTACCATCAAAAGCACCATTATGGCACCAATAATTCTAGTATAATTCGGTTCGCGTTTTCTCTGTCCCCGCATAAATCAAATCCTCATTTCCATAATTTTTCATAAAAAAATATACATACATCTTAGTATACTACAAAATCAAATTTACTGCAAATAACCCACTGCTATAAATAAAAAAAGTCTTTATTTTTTTGTAAAAATATTGTATCATATAATATAGGTAAACATGGAAATTTACTGTAAGAAAAGGTGAGGCTCAGATATGATTCGACTTTCTACACAGCGCCTTCGTGACGGCATGATCATGGCGCAAAGTATATACAACCGCAAAGGTGCAAGCTTCCTGACCAGAGGAACTGTGCTGAATCAGCAGTACATCCAGCAGCTAAAGCAGATTGGCGTTACTCATGTCAATGTTACCTCTATGGATGCCAATATACAGCTTATGCCAAAGGCAGATATTGTGCAGGATGAAACTCGTCAGGCAGCAGTAAGCCGTCTCTTTGATTTCTACGAAAAGGTACAGGATAATGGCTCCATGTCAGATGTAGGACCTCTGCAGGATGTATCTGAAAAAATCATTATGGACCTGGTAATGCAGCCTGATGGACTGGTACAGATGACAGACCTGCGTCTTTTTGACGACTATACCTTCTCACATTCTGTAAATGTTGCGGCTCTTTCCGCTATGATAGGTGTTGCCTTGAAGTTCTCCCAGCCAGAGCTGATGGACCTTACCCTTGGTGCACTCCTTCACGACATCGGCAAGCTTGATGTTCCTATTGAAATCCTCAATAAACCATCGTCCTTAAATGATGATGAGTTTGCTATGATAAAAAACCATCCTGTCTCCGGCTATGACCGTATGATGGGAATGGATATGAAAAAACTGAATGTCCGCACTTTAGCTTCCATTGCCCGCCAGCACCATGAACACATGGATGGTCACGGTTATCCTGACCATGCAAAGGGTGGTCAGATTCACAAATACGCTCAGATAGTAGCTGTTGCAGATGTATATGATGCCCTTACCAGCTCAAGAGCCTACAAAAAAGCATATCCTCCTCATGTAGCTTACAAAATCATGACAAAATGCTCCGGCAAACAGTTCAATGAGGATCTGTTAAATACCTTCTTTGACCATGTAGCGATTTATCCAGTGGGCTGTATCTTAAAAACCAATTGGGGCTTAGGTATCGTAAAGAAAGTAAGAGCAGGACTGACCCGCTTCCCTATCCTCACTATTTTTACCAATACCCACAACGACCTCTTGGAAACACCGCTGGATATAGACATTGCTGATTATGGCCTGGAGGCTATTCACAGCGTAATGGATGATATGGAGGTATTCTCCACTATACGTAAATTAGGCGTTGACCCATCACAGTATCTCCTAAATGATGAAGAGTCTTAATCCATCAAAATATAACGACTAAGAGATGTCCCCCACTTCTATAAAATGAAAATTTAAGATAATCTAAAAGGACACTACGAAATAAATCGCGGTGTCCTCTTTACTTGCTTTTTACTGATTTAGAACATAAATTCGTCTTCAGCCATGTAAAGAACAAAGTTGCCAAATTCAGTAGCTACCGTAAAGGCTGCTAACCTGCTGGCTTCTGGCAATACATTAACTGCCCGACGTGGCTCCAAAATATCCACATCCATATCCATCTGGGACAGGTTGACAATATACAGGCCATTCAGTACATTCAGAAATTCTGCCACACAGTCAATAGCTAATTCATCTATTTCTGTCAGTTCTTCACCACTGTAACGGCGGCCTAATTCGAGGAACACCTCATCATCAGCCATTACACCAGCTGTCATTACCATACCACCACTAAGGCGCTGAGAAACCAGCACGCCCTTTGGTTCAACCTGAGGAATTTCAGGGAGAATAACAGCTTCAGTAGCGATAAAACGCTGAGTAGACATGATAAACATATCCGCATATTTGCCGTATGTCATGTATTCCGGTTCTTCATCCTTCCCCGTAGTGCGTCTCATTACCGCTTCCAAAACGGGGTTCATTCCTGCTTCAGCTTTTGCATAAGCAGCTAAATGGTCTTCTACACCCTTGTAGTCCAGCTTTCCATCATCCAAAAGGAGCTGAGAAAAGCACACGTCACGTTCAGGAACAATGCTCTGAAGATTTTCAATCTGCAAAGCCGTCAAGATTTTTTTGTCCTTAGCCTCCTCGGCAAAGGTATTTTCATCTAAACCTGACAGTTCATTAAGCTGACTGCTAGTCACAAAGCCCTTCATCAGTGCCAAAAGTGGCAGCTGTGGCTTAGCCTGGGCTATACGTGGCAGCAATGCCTGAACTTCTTCCGAGGAAAGGACACCTACGTTCAGTAAATACTGAACAAAGTATCGATTAACCATTTTTATTTTCCTCGACCTTCCTGCGGATTCTCTCCACCGCCTGTCTGATCTGATCGCTTGTGTAAGGCTTCTGAATGAAGTCTAATGCACCTAATTCCAAAGTTTCCTTAAGCTTCTGAGAGGTACCAGCAGAAGAAAGCATAATTACAGGAATTTCAGGATTTACTTCCTTAATAACCTGCAAAGCCTCAATACCGCCTACCTCTGGCATTACTATATCAAGGATTACACCGTCAGGCTGGTCCTGCAGGTCCTTCATGATGGCCTCCTTGCCATTTTCTGCCTCTATTACCTCG
>CALZDE010000209.1 GCA_945637225.1 uncultured Selenomonadaceae bacterium | reverse complement strand
TATTACGATGAATAAACTATGTCGCTTCATAAATATAAAAGTGATGCCTTATAGTATTCAGGCGGTCACTAAAATGCAGTAAAACTTAAACACGGAGGAGTGAACTCACAATGGCTGATGAAGAGATTGAGGAAGAGCAGGAAGAAGAAACCACAAGTAAATCCAAGAAATTCCCCATCATCATAGTGGCCGTACTTATTGTAGTCGGGCTAGTGCTGGCTGGCGGTATATCTTACTTTATTACTACCCAGGTGATGTCCAATAATGCAGACTCGGGTGGTGCACCAGTTCATCATGACCCAGGCACTTTCGTTAAGCTGGGGGATGCTAAGGAAGGTATTATCGTCAATGTTGGCGGTATTAAGTCCACACGCTTCTTGAAGGTAGGAATTGTTCTGGAGCTGAATCCTGGCAAGACTGACGTAATTGCGGATGGCAAGGTAACTGAGGTAGCTGATACCAAGATTATGGATACTACTTTGCAGATTCTCCGTACTGTCAAGATTGAAGAATTGGATGCTAACAAGCAGGATGATTTGAAGACCCGCTTGAAGCAGGATATCAATAAGGCGATTGGTGAAGGTTCTGTTTACGATGTATACATCACTAGCTTTATGCTTCAGTAATAACGGAGCAGAAAAATTTCTTAGCTTCTTTGAAAAGAATCGGGAAAGGGGGATGAAGCTTGGCTGATGAAGTACTATCCCAGTCGGAAATAGACCAACTGCTGGCAGCTTTTGCTTCTGGTGACGCTAGTGTCGAAGAAATGAAAGCAGAGCCTGAAAAGAAAAAAGTTAAAAATTATGACTTCAAGCGTCCGGACAAGTTTTCCAAGGATCAGATACGAACGTTGGAAATGTTGCATGATAACTTTGCACGTATGCTGAATACGTATCTGTCAACAACTCTGCGCTGTCTGGTAACCGTAGAGGTTGCCTCAGTTGAGCAGACCACCTACCAGGAATTCGTTCAGTCGCTGGCAAACCCTAGTGTTATCGGTATTATGATGGTACCACCTTTGAAGGGTAATATCATCATGGAGATGAATACGGGTATAGCATTTGCAATTATAGATAGAGTGTTTGGCGGTAAGGGTGAAAATAACCTTAAGCCACGTATGCTTACTGAAATCGAGGAAGCTGTTATAAGGCGTATCTTTGACAAGGCAATGGGAAATCTTCAGGAAGCATGGCATAATGTGGTTCATTTCAACCCTAAGCTGGAAGGTATAGAGTCAAATCCACAGTTTGCTCAGATTGCACCTCCTAATGATATGGTGGTAATTATCACTGTTCAGACAAAGGTTGGTGGAGTAGAGGGCTTTATGAATATATGTATTCCGTACCTTGTACTGGAATCTGTTATGTCTAAGCTGACCACTACCTTCTGGGTTGCAGCTAATGCTTCTAAGGATGAGCATCCAGAGCATGCTGATATGCTTAAATCAAGAGTCAAGACAACTTATGTGCCAATGGTAGTACAGCTTGGCTCCATTGATGTAACGGTACGTGAATACCTTACTTTGAATTTTGGCGATGTATTGCAGCTTGATACAAGGGTAGATGATGAGCTGCAGTGTGTTGTAGGTACAAATACAAAATTCCTGTGCCGTCCGGGCACCTCAGGAAAAAAGGCGGCAGTACAGATAACAAAGGTTGTCGCAGGAGGAGATGAAGAGAATGATGAGTGATGATGCAATATCACAGGAGGAAATAGATGCGTTGCTTAATGGTGGACTGGTAGGCGGCGATTCTTCTCCTGAGCCGGCAGCAGATACATCTTCTGCTGGTGGCGATGATATTCTTTCGGATATAGAAAAAGATGCCTTAGGTGAGATAGGTAATATCTCCATGGGCAGTGCAGCTACCACATTGTCTGTACTCCTGGGTCATAAGGTAAATATTACTACCCCTACGGTTCATGTCGATACTATTTCTGTAATAAAGAATCAGTATCCAATGCCATATCTGGTAGTAGAAGTTGGTTATGTAATTGGTATTAATGGCAATAATATCCTGGCTATTCAGGCACAGGATGCAGCTATTATAGCAGATTTGATGATGGGTGGAGACGGTCTCAACCCACCTGATGAACTGAATGAAATACACATGAGTGCTGTGGGCGAGTCAATGAACCAGATGATGGGTACAGTAGCTACGTCCCTGTCCACCGTGTTCAATATGAAAATTGATATTTCGCCACCAAAGGTAAACTTGGTTGATCTCAGTTCAGGTGACAGAATTACTGAACTGATGGACCCTGAGGAACAGGTAGCCCGTATATCTTTCCGTATGGAGGTAGACGGACTGATTGACAGTGAGATTATGCAGGTTCTCCCATTGAATGTTGCCAAGGATATGGTAAACTTCCTCATGGGCGGTACACCTATGTCTACAGAACAGGAACAGGCACCAGAGCCAGCTCCTGCACCAGCTCCAACGCCAGCACCGGCTCCAGCACCAGCACCAGCTCCTGCTGCGCCACCGCCACCACCACAGCAGCCTGCTGCAGACCCTTATGGCGGTTATCCACCGCCACCACCAGGAGGCTATCCACCACCACCGGGATATGGAGCACCTCCACCAGGGTATGGTTATCCACCACCACCTTCACCAGGAAGTGCGAGAGTGGGATACGATACACCTGTATCAGCAGCACAGTTTGCTCCGTTGTCTACAGCACCACCACGGTATGCTAATAATGATAACATCGGCTTAATTCTTGACGTTCCATTGCAGGTTACTGTAGAGCTGGGACGTACCAAGAAGTCTGTTAAGGAGATTCTTGAGGTGACTACAGGATCTATTATCGAGCTTGACAGGCTGGCTGGTGAGCCAGTTGATATTCATATCAATGGTCAGCTGCTGGCTAAGGGCGAAGTTGTAGTTATTGATGAAAACTTCGGTGTGCGTATTACTGACATTGTCAGTCCGGCAGAGAGAGCAATGAAGCTGAGGTAAGTTTTTATAAACTTTCATTTTAAACGCTGTCATAGGAAGAAAATGCCTATTGCATTTTCTGAATATAATATGTTATAATATAGCAGCGGGGATTTTTTCCACGAATTTAACTTTGAAAAATAATGTTTGTCAGGATATAATATCAAACGAGGAGAGATGAGAAATGGCAGTTAGAGTATTGGTAGTAGATGATGCAGCTTTCATGAGAATGATGGTAAAAGACATCCTAAGCAAGAACGGCTATGAAGTAGTTGGCGAAGCAGAGAATGGTATGAAGGCTCTGGAAAAGTATCAGGAGCTTAAGCCTGATCTGACTACTATGGATATTACCATGCCTGAGATGGATGGTATCAGTGCCGTTAAGGAAATCAAGAAAGTTGATCCAAATGCGAAGATTGTAATGTGCTCCGCTATGGGCCAGCAGGCAATGGTTATCGAGGCTATTCAGGCCGGTGCCCGCGACTTCATCGTAAAGCCTTTCCAGGCTGATCGTGTTCTTGAAGCAGTACGCAAGGCTGTAGGCTAATGAGAACCTGGAGACAAATCTGCTCCGTGGCATCTGTCCTGTGTGTTTTAATGTTATTAATGTCTGTCCTGCCGTCAGATTGCTTGGCGGCAGCGGCTGACTCAGCCAGCAGTGGTGGATATCTGTCTGGCTATGAAAATACGGATCCGAAACCCTCTTCAATGTCATGGTGGTCAACATTGGCATATATCATCAGTTTGTTGATAGTGTTTGCCTTTGTGGTTGTCATGGCATATTTTTCGTCACGGTTTTTAAGTGGCCGTTTCGGAGGGACTTCTACAGCTGCTGGCGGTAAGATATTGGAACATCTGACTCTAGGTCCTAACCGTTCCGTCTGTGTGGTGGAGCTGGCAGGCCGGGTGCTGATGCTGGGGGTTTGTGAAGGCAGTATTTCCCTGCTGGGAGAGGTGACTGATCCATTGGAAATTGAGCGTCTGCATTTGGCAGCTAGAGAACATCCAATTGACAGCACAGCTATTGCTCAACAGATTAATTCAATACAGGATTTGATGAAGAAGGTGCCTGAAATGATAAAGGGCACTACATCACGATATAA
>CALZDE010000208.1 GCA_945637225.1 uncultured Selenomonadaceae bacterium | reverse complement strand
TTTGACAGCTGAGGAAAAGCTACTTAGGTCAGTTAGGGATATGTGCAGGTCCAGCAGAGGGATATCTACTGGACCTGCATTGAGGGAGGTAATAAAGCTTATGGTTCCCAGATGTTGGGGATATCATAATTATGCGAAAGGATTTTCTGTCTTGTAAAGCATGCTCTTTGGCTGATTGAAGGCAATATCCTTCACGCCCAGAAAGCTGAAGACACTATAGAGGGTCTTGCCAAAATGACCAAAAGCAACAGCACCATGATGAGGATATTGCTTTTCAATCAGTACATGGCGGTAGAAACGACCCATTTCTGGAATAGCAAAGATGCCGATACCGCCAAAGGAATTGGTCGCTGCTGGCAAAATCTCACCCTGGGCGATATAGGAACGCAGCTCGCCGCTAGCAGTACTCTGTAAGCGGAAGAAGGTAATATCGCCATCAGCAATATCTCCCTCCATAGTGCCACGGGTAATGTCTGGCGTATTGCCATTTTCCAGCAGGCGGTTCTGTATGAGCTGATATTTGATGCTGCCCTTGCGGAGCTTGCACAGTGGGGTGTTGCCGCAATGGAAGCCCATAAATGTATCAGTAAGGGCATAATCAGTAGTGTTTTTAATATTTTCCTCATACAGATCCTTTGGTACGGAATTATTAATGTCAAGCAGGGTAACTGCATCTTCACTAACACAAAGGCCGATGTACTCGCTTAGGGCACCATAAATATCTACTTCGCAGGCTACAGGTATGCCGCGGCTTACCATGCGGCTATTTACATAGCATGGCTCAAAGCCGAATTCTGTAGGGAAGGCAGGCCAGCACTTGTTGGCAAAAGCTACATACTTGCGGGCGCCCTTGTGAGCCTCCATCCAGTCAAGGAGGGTCAGCTCATACTGTGCCATACGGCTGAGCAGGTCTGGATATGGATTGCCATCCTTGCCCAGCTCTTCGGCCATATCCTTTACAACCTCAGGTATACGAGGGTCATCCTTGTGATTGCGATAAGCTACCAGCAAATCAAGCTCGGAATTTTCTTCAATTTCTATACCCAGGTCGTACAGAGGCTTTATTGGTGCATTGCAGGCAAAAAAGTCCTGAGGTCGTGGGCCAAAGGTGATAATTTTTAAATCCTTAACACCGATAATGGTGCGGGCAACAGGAATGAATTCAGCAATCATAGCTGCAATTTCCTCAGCTGTACCAACAGGATATTCAGGGATAAAGGCCTTTAACTTACGCAGGCCCAGATTGTAGGAGCAGTTCAGCATACCACAGTAAGCATCACCACGGCCATTGATCAGATTCTTGCCGGTTTCTTCAGCAGCTGCCACATACATAACAGGACCGTCAAAGTTGCTGGCAATCAGGGTCTCAGGAGTTTCTGGCCCAAAGTTGCCTAGGAAAACTGCAAGAGCGTTGCAGCCAGCCTCTTTAGCTTCTGTTACAGCCTTTAACATATCAGCTTCGTTTTCTACAGTTGTACTTACCTCATATATCTCGCCAAACTTTTCCTTATAGGACGCAACAATGCTTTTGCGGCGATTTTCAGATAAGGAAATAATAAAGCAATCACGACTAACGGAAATAATACCACATTTTACGATAGGAATATTAGCCATTTTCATCTCAAGCAGCTCCTTAAATTTAATTGCGTGCCCATGCACACCTTATTTCGTGTTTAAGAATAACACGGGTTAAAATGCTTGTCAATTGTTTTATCCCAAAATTTATCAAAAAATATTTTAATTCTGATAACTAGGCCGTTATTCCCATTAATGACACTGATTTTTTATTTTTCTGGAAAGTTATGTTTTTTATTGACTATTGTTTTGGTGTGTGTTATATTATTTTTTGTAAAGTGTGCTTGGGCACGCAAAAAGAGGAGGGAAGAAAATGAGATATGTGACAGATAAATCATTTAATGCTTATGGCAGGGTACTGGATGTGGATGTTCAGGACTTCATCGAAGCAATAATGCAAAATCCTGCTGTAGAAGCTGGTCAGGTTGTATATGAACCATCTGTGGAAGCTTTTGAAAAGCTGAAGGTTACGGAGCAGCTGACTAATGAAGTGTTTGGTGAGATGCCAGTGGAATTTGGTCATTGCAGTGGCTTTAATACTGTGTTAAATGCCTTGGAATATCACCGTTCCTCAGAAATTGATATTGCTGCTACTGATTTGCTTTTGATGGTTGGACGGCAGCAGGATATTGATTATACAGTTAACAGCTATGACACAGCTAAGGTGGAATGCTTTATGGTGCCAAAGGGAACAGTGGTAGAACTGTATGCCACCACATTGCATTATGCACCTTGCAGTGTTGATGGAAAAGAATTCAGATGCGGTGTTCTCTTGCCCAAAGGGACCAATCTTCCTTTAACAAAGGCTTTTAAGAAAACTGGCGAGAACAGCCTGCTCTTTGCCCGTAATAAATGGCTGCTTGCTCATGCTGAGAGTGGTCTGGAAGCGGAAGGGGCCTGTGTAGGCTTAAAAGGAAAAAATATAAGGTTGGCATAAGGCCAGCATATATTCAATTAAATTAAGTAAGGGAGAGATAAGAGTATGAGATACCTTATAGGTATTGATATTGGCACATCAGCTACCAAGACGGTGCTTTTTGATGAATCATGTCAGGTTGTGGCTTCTGCCAGTCAGGAATATCCTCTGTATCAACCGCAAAATGGCTGGGCAGAGCAGGATCCATTGGATTGGTATGGTGCAGTGGTGACTACTGTAAAGGCTGTGGTGGAGAAAGCTCAGGTGCCAGCTGAGTCTATCAAGGGGATTGGCCTGTCTGGCCAAATGCATGGACTAGTAATGCTGGATGAGGCGGGACAGGTAATCCGCCGTTCCATTATCTGGTGTGATCAGCGTAGCAGCAAGGAATGTGCTGAAATTACGGCCAGGGTTGGAGCAGAGCGCTTAATTGAAATAACTGCCAATCCTGCCTCGCCAGGCTTTACGGCAGCCAAGCTCTTATGGGTGCGCAGCCATGAGTCGGAAAATTATCGCAAATGCCGTCATGTGCTTTTACCTAAGGACTATATCCGTTATCGAATGACAGGCGAATTTGCTACTGATGTCTCAGATGCCAGCGGTATGCAGCTGTTGGATGTGCCAAATCGCTGCTGGTCTGACGAAATTTTGGAAAAGCTGGCTATTGATAAGGATATGCTGCCAAAGGTTTATGAATCACCTGAAATAACTGGCTATGTAAATGAATCCTTTGCAGCTGCTACAGGATTATCTGTTCAGACCGTTGTGGTTGGAGGCGCTGGTGATAATGCTGCAGCTGCTATCGGCACAGGTGTTGTAGAAGATGGTAAAGCCTTTACAACCATTGGTACCAGCGGAGTAGTTTTTGCGCATACCAGCAAGCCTCAAATTGATACTAAGGGACGGGTACATACCTTCTGCTGTGCTGTTCCAGGCTGCTGGCATGTTATGGGGGTTACTCAGGCAGCGGGCTTGTCCTTAAAGTGGTTTAGGGATAATCTGGCTGAAAAATATAAGGAAGAGGCAGTTATCAAGGGCGTAGATGTCTACGACCTTATCAATGAAGATGTAAAAAAAGTGCCAATTGGCAGTCGTCGCTTGATATATCTTCCTTACCTTATGGGTGAAAGAACGCCTCATCTGAACTCAGATTGCCGCGGCGTATTCTTTGGGTTATCCGCTATTCATAATAAGGCAGATATGCTGAGGGCTGTAATGGAAGGTGTTAGCTATTCTCTCAAGGACTGTCAGGGGATTTTACAGGAAATGAAGGTTGACATCTCTGAAATGATGGCCTGTGGCGGCGGCGGCAAGAGCCCTCTGTGGCGGCAGATGCTGGCAGATATGTATGGTTGTGAGGTCAAGACTACCAGCTCGCAGGAAGGCCCTGCCTTGGGCGTGGCTATTCTTGCAGGCGTTGGGGCTGGTGTCTTTACAGATGTGGTAAGTACCTGCCGCGAATTTATCAACCAGGATACCTATTGTCAGCCAGAAGCAGCAGCTCATGCTTATTATGAAAAGGGGCATCAATTGTATCAGAAGCTGTACAAGCAGCTTAAGGACTGCTATACCGAT
>CALZDE010000207.1 GCA_945637225.1 uncultured Selenomonadaceae bacterium | reverse complement strand
GCAAATACTATTATTTCAGGCAATTTATTACTCTGCATAATACTCTCTTCTCCCATCAGGATATTCTAAGTATGCCCTCCTAGTATCACGCTCATACCCTGCTACTGGAACACCTTTTATACGTTTCATTTCATTTGCTATACGAACAGCTTCACCAAAACGATATGTCAACTCTTCATCACTTACACCACACATAGAATCTAGTTCATTCATATCCAGCACCCCATTTCAAAATTCATATAAACATCTCTAGAATGTTTTTTATTACATTTTCAGTTATACAGATAATTTTTCTTCCAATGTCATGCAAACACCCTCTTTTACCACTTTATCTAATTTTAGAAATTAAATACATCCTCTAAATCAACATATAAATCATCATACAGCGAAACCTTTATTTTCGTTATCGGCAATACAGTTCCTTCATCATCTGCAAAACTTTCGTAATCTTCATCAAGGTAGTATACATTTTCCAACTCATATTTGCCGTCTATAAGCAAATATCTCTCTATGGATTTATCGCTTGATGAAACAATCCAGTATTCCTTTACGCCAATATTCTCATATGCATCTTTTTTGATGGTTCTATCTATCTTCATTGTTGATTTGGACAATACTTCCACTGCTAAATCCGGCGCACCAGCAATTAAATCATTTTTTATTTTACTTCTGTCACACACAATCATACAATCTGGCACTAAGCTATATTTATTACCAGTATCAATATTAGTAACTTCGACCTTAACGCCATCAGGAATCGCAATACACTTTTTTCCTTTAAGATAATTTGAAAAAATGCGATATATATTTCCCGCTACAATTGCATGGGTGAAACGCACTGGCGACATCATATACACTTGTCCGTCTATTATTTCAAAAGATTTACCTTTATAATCTTTCTCCACTAAGTTTGTTTGCATAAGATCATCACCTTTCTCCATAATTTTACCGCATATATTTCCACTATACGCCACTCTTATCCCACATAAAATATATCATATTTTATCGCATTTGTAAAGGTTCAATGATGTTAAACGTAAATCATACGCTGGTATATATTTTTACAAAATAAAAGTGCATATTATGTTTAATCTTCCATAATACACACTTTTACTCTAATCAAAATTTAAAACAAATTTTACTATTATTTGTTTTACTGCTCCTGGAAACGGTCAACGATAGTTGCACAAGCCGCATCACCAGTGATGTTTACTGCGGTACGGAGCATATCAAAAATACGATCTACACCAAAGAGAATAGGCAGTGCCTCGATAGGAATGCCAGCAGATACCAAAACTGCTACTACCAGAAGGCTAGGACCAGGAACACCTGCCTGACCAACTGCACCTAAGGTAGAGGTAATAATAATCGCAATATACTGGCTCATGCTGAGTTCCATGCCGTACATCTGAGCGATGAAACAGCCTGCCATAGCGTAATATGCAGCGTTACCATTCATGTTGATAGTAGCACCCAAAGGCAGAGCAAAGGAAACAGTACCCTTATTAAGACCAAATTCATTCTCACAGGTAGCCATATTCATAGGCAGAGTAGCCATAGAAGAAGCGGTAGAGAATGCAAACAGCTGGCATTTCCACATGCTCTTGAAGAACTGAACATAGCTTACCTTCTTGGAGAACAGTGCAACACTGCCGCCAATCATGCCATAGGTAACAACAATCAGAACCACTACGTAAAGGCCAATAAGCTGTAACAGCTTTACGAGCACATCATAACCAAAAGTACCAGTAGCGTCAGCCATCAGTGCAAATACACCGATAGGAGCCAAATACATGATACCAGTCATGATCTTGATAAAGATTTCAGTAAAATAATTGAAAATCTTAATCATAAACTCTTTCTTCTCAGGCTCAAGAACAGAAAGACCAAAACCCACAAATAATGCAAATACGATAGTCTGAAGGATATTGCCCTCTACCAGTGCCGCAAATGGATTTACTGGTACAAAGCCGATGACGGTCTCCCAGAATCCTGGAATAGTATGGCTCTGAGACATATCAACATCAATAGCCGCATCGGAAATAGCCGCCATGTTGATACCTGCACCCGGCTGGAAAATGACGCTGAGCGCAAGACCTAATGCAACCGCAACTGCAGTTGTTACGCCATAGTAAGCAAAGGTAACTGCACCTATCTTACCCGCACTGCTGGAATTTCCCAAAGAAGCAGCTCCGCCTACCAGTGAGAAGAAAACCATTGGTACGACAACCATCTTGATAAGAGTCATGAACAAATCACCCACTGGAGCCAAACTGTGAGCAGATTCACCCATAAGCAGTCCGCAAACTGCACCAGCAACCGTAGCAAGAATAATCCACTTGCCTAAGTCACCTAAAGAGTTTTTCTTTTCAGACATAATTACACCCCCTAAATTATTGCTCTAAAATTTATTTAAACAGCAAATATTTTTGCTGTCAGCTCCTTACCTGTCTTAGTCACAGCCAAACCAGCTTCTGATGTTTCCTTCAAAGAGGTTGGCATCATGCGGCCAATCTGATTCATTGCTTCAATTACTTCATCAACTGGAATAACTGACTTTACGCCAGCCATAGCCATATCTGCCGCCAGCATTGCATGAACCGCTTCAAAGCCGTTACGCTTCACGCAGGGCACTTCTACCAAGCCAGCAACAGGGTCACAGGCAAGGCCAAGAAGATTTTTTATTGCAAGAGCAACCGCCTGACCTATCTGATCAGGAGTACCGCCAGCCAGCTGTACCAAAGCCGCCGCCGCCATACTTGCAGCTGTACCACACTCAGCTTGACAACCGCCATACGCACCAGCAATAGAAGCATTCTGCTCCACCACCATACCTATACCAGAAGCAGTCAGCATAGCATCTATAATGGACTCTTTATCATATTCATATTTACATACCGCCGCATAGAGAGCCGCAGGAAGTATTCCGCAGGAACCAGCCGTCGGACACGCTACAATACGTCCCATGCAGGCATTAACTTCACTTATAGCAACAGCCGCAGCCGCCCCCATAAGGGCATCAGCACCAAGATAGCTTTTATCAAGATGTGCCTGCAATTTCACAGCATCACCGCCAGTAAGACCACTGACAGATTTTTCCTGTGAATTAAGCCCCTTATAAATGGCTTCCTCCATGACAATCCAATTGCGGAACATAGCCTCCCTGATTTTTTCAGCAGACTGCAAGGTTCGCTCCGTCTCCCTCTGAAGAATAATCTGAGCTATAGAACGATTTCCTTCCTCTGCCATAGAAATAAGGTCAGCCACAGTATTAAAATTAATCATGCAAAATCCCCCTACAGCCATTACATAGCAGGAATACGGAACACGCCCTGCACATCATACACCTGATCGCATTCCTCAATAGCTTCATCCGGCACCATATCATCTGTTTCCAGTATCATAAGAGCCGACTCACCCCTGTTTTTTCGTGAAAGTCTCATGAAAGCTACATTGATGTGATATCTGGAAATTATAGCCGTTACCTGAGATACTATTCCCGGTCTGTCAGTATGCACTACCAAGAGAGCAGGATATTCACCCGACAGTTGAACACTATAACCATCAATATTCGTTATGAGAATATTACCGCCACCAATGGAACATCCCTGCACCTGAACTTTTCTGCCACTTACACCAGTAAGATACATAATAGCAGTATTAGGATGGGCGTCCATCAAATCAACAGGTATAAATTCAAAGTCAATACCTTTCTCTTTAGCGATATTCAAGGCTTCCCTTATCCGTTCATCCTCTGGCTGAAAACCCATGATACCAGCAATTAATGCTCTGTCAGTGCCATGCCCTCTGTATGTCTGTGCAAAAGAACCATGCAGACGTATTTCTACTGACTTTACTTCCTCACCTAAAACCTTGCCTGCCATCAAGCCAAGCCGAACAGCTCCGGCAGTATGGGAACTAGACGGGCCAATCATAATCGGACCTACTATATCAAAAATACCTTTCATCTTTTCACCCCCTATATTGTACATTATATATTTACATTTTACCATAATGTTCACTTTAATTCAAAAATAAAATAAATATAAATTATATAAAAAAAAATAAAAAATAA
>CALZDE010000206.1 GCA_945637225.1 uncultured Selenomonadaceae bacterium | reverse complement strand
GGTGTATTTATCATGAAGTTAAAGGCTTTATTTTTAGCATTGCTGGCTGGTTTTGCATTCACTACTGCAACTGCTCCAGCTCAGGTTGCATCTGCTGAGGATCTCTATGTTGATGAGGAGACTTATGATTCCTTAGAAGATGGCGACATCTTAGTTGACGAAGACGGCAACGAATACGAAGTTGTTGTTGAGTAATAGCATTTTAAACTGTTTTCACAATTCTTAAAAATCCCTAAGTTATTTTTATATAATGTTTTTTGCCTCCTTATTGGAGGTCCTTTTTTTATAATTTGTGTATATTGTTGTAAAATGGTCTGATGTAGTAACAGAAGGAAGGTGAATTTGTGGCATTAACTCCCCCAAAGGCTCCGACAGCACCTCAGGCACCTGTTCCGCCGAGTGTTGATATTGGAAATAGCGTGCCGGAAAGTACGGTGGAAGCGAGCGGACCTGCTGTTCCGGCTGGTGAATTAGAAACTCCTGCCAGCAAATTTGGCATTCATATTCAGCTAGGTGGCAGTGAAGCAGTTCAGCCTCAGTTTACAGAAGAAAATCAAGGCAATAGCAATAGTAATAGTAACGGTCAGCAGGAAAAGGCCGTACCACAGACACAAAATAACGCAAAAAATAATACTAAAAGTGATACTAAAACCAACGCAAAAGATAATACCGCAAATCAGCCACCCAAAGAGGTAACTGGACAGCAGATGATGCAGTATCTTTCTGGCGAGGATAAGGACAGTGAAAATACTGCAACAGAAGGCTCTTTGAAGGTGAGTCCGCAGGATGATGGTCTTTTAGCAGGATTTGATAACGGTCATGTCACCTATTGGCCTTTCCTTTTGGTATTTGTAGTAGCGTTTGCTTCTTTTCTCATCATGCATTTTATGAAGAAAAAGGAAAACAACGATTTCGGCAGTCTAAGCTATAATAAAACACCTTTAAAATCAGAAAATAAGCCTGTAAAGATGTCAGTAGCCGCTAGAAATGCGTACAGTGAAAATATACCGCCTGCCAAGCCTGTTGCAATAAGGAAAGTGCCTGTCAAAAAGGAAGCACCTAAACGCTTTGAGGTTAGAATTTAAAATAAATTCTTTCTTTTTTTTATGTAATGTGTTATAATATAAAGATGTGAAAACACAATTTTGTGGAGGTCT
The DNA here is from genome assembly GCA_945637225.1 of uncultured Selenomonadaceae bacterium. Classification (GTDB taxonomy): domain Bacteria; phylum Bacillota; class Negativicutes; order Selenomonadales; family Selenomonadaceae; genus CAMCDL01. Next base: position 2,938 of record CALZDE010000206.1, on the reverse strand, counting down.
TTAACGTGTTAGATATTAAATTTGTACGTGAGAATTTAGATGCAGTTCAGGATATGCTGAACCGCCGTCACAATAACCTTTCTTTAGATGGTTTTACCACTATTGAGAAACGCCGTCGTGAGATTTTAGCTGAGGTAGAGGTTCTGAAGGGCAAGCGCAATACCGCTTCCAAGCAGATTGGCGTCATGAAGAAGAATGGCGAGAATGCTGATGCTATCATGGCTGAAATGCGTCAGGTCGGCGAGGAAATTTCCAAGCTTGATAATGAGCTGAAGGACGTAGAGACACAGCTTCGTGACTTCATGCTTCGCATTCCTAATATGCCAAAGGAAGATGTTCCTCTGGGCGTAGATGACAAGGATAATCCTGAGGTTCGCCGTTATTTAGAGCCAACTAAGTTTGACTTTGAGCCAAAGGCACATTGGGACTTAGGTGAAGCTTTGGATATCATTGACGCTGAGCGTGCGGCTAAAGTTACTGGTGCCCGCTTTACCTTCTACAAGGGTATGGGTGCCCGTCTTGAGCGTGCTCTCATTAACTTCATGATGGACCTTCATGCTACTAAGCATGGCTATACTGAGGTTTTAGCTCCTTGTATCGTTAATAAGGACAGCATGATTGGTACTGGTCAGCTTCCTAAGTTTGCAGAGGATATGTTCAAGCTGGAGGGCCTTGATTATTACATGGTTCCTACTGCTGAGGTTCCTACTACCAACTATCATCGTGAGGAAATTCTCGATGTTAAGAATCTGCCTGAGCATTACTGTGCTTATACTGCATGCTATCGTGCAGAGGCTGGTTCTGCTGGCCGTGATACCCGCGGTCTTATCCGTCAGCACCAGTTCAACAAGGTAGAGCTGATTAAGTTTGCTTTGCCTGAGGAGTCCTGGGACGAATTAGAGAAGATGACTGATGATGCTGAGGATGTATTACGTGAGCTTGGCCTGCCATACCGCGTAGTTCTTCTCTGTACTGGTGATATGGGCTTTACCTCTGCTAAGACCTATGATATTGAGGTTTGGATGCCAGCACAGAATACCTATCGTGAGATTTCTTCCTGCTCCAACTGCCTTGATTTCCAGGCTCGTCGTGCTAACATTAAGTTCCGTCGTGAGCCAAAGGCTAAGCCTGAGTTTGTACATACATTAAATGGTTCTGGTCTGGCAGTAGGCCGTACCTTTGCGGCTATTTTAGAGAATTTCCAGCAGGCAGATGGCTCTATCGTTGTTCCTAAGGTACTTGTTCCTTACATGGGCGGCGTTGAAGTTATCAAGAAGTCCGAGCTGTAATTTAAAATAAACCAAAAACAACCTGCCTGAGCTCTTCTTGGGCAGGTTTTACTTATTTATTTGGAGATGACATTATGCGTTCTATATGGGCGGAAATAGATTTAAAGGCATTAGAAGAAAATATAAAAAATATCAAGGGCTGTATTCATAACAGTGCAAAATTCTGTGCGGTAGTAAAGGCAGATGCCTACGGTCATGGTGCTGTTGCAGTAGCTAGAAAGGCTGTAGAGCTGGGGGCAGATTACCTTGCAGTAGCAGTCTTGAGTGAGGCAGTAGAGCTTCGTCAGGCAGGCTTTACCACACCAATTCTCATTCTCGGTGCAACTTCCTTAGAGGATGCAGGGATTTTAGTAGAAAACCACATCACACAGGCAGTTTTTACCATCGAGCAGGCAAAGGCTATTTCTGTAGCGGCTATGGAAAGGAATACCACCGCAAAAATCCACATGGCAGTAGATACAGGCATGAGCCGTATTGGTGTACGTCCCGAAATGGCAGGAGAATTTGCTAAGGGTGTTTCCTCTATGCCAGGTATTGAGCTTGAAGGAATGTTTTCTCATTTTGCTTTGGCAGATGTAAAGGATAAAACCTTTGCTCATACGCAGTTAGAGAACTTTAAGCTGGCTATATCCAAGGTAGAAAATGCAGGTGTTGATATTGCCATTAAGCATATCGCTAATTCTGCGGCAATTCTTGAAATGCCCGAAACTCATTTCGATATGGTGCGTGCAGGTATCATTCTCTATGGTCTGTGGCCATCTGATGAGGTGGAGCATGTAATCCCATTGAAGCAGGTAATGAAGGTCTGTGCTAAACTCGTCTATGTAAAGGACTTACACCCAGGCGAGGCAATAAGCTACGGCTGTACATGGGTAGCAGGGCGTGAAAGCAGGATTGCTACACTTCCTATGGGCTATGCTGACGGCTATACAAGAATGTTTACAGGCAAAGCACAGATAGATTTCCATGGCAAGCGTGCTCCAATTGCAGGACGTATTTGTATGGACCAGTGTATGGCAGATATTACCGATATACCAGAATTAAAGCAGGGCGATACGGTGGTACTGTTTGGTTCTGAGGAGCTGACTACTGATGAAGCGGCCAGCTGGCTTGGTACTATTAACTATGAACTGCCATGCATGATGAGCCCACGCATTCCACGTATTTACAAGTAAGATTTATTCCTTTTTCTCAGGAGACTAACCGCATAAGTGAAGATGAAAACTTCGATATGGATTTAATGGGAATTATGGTCTTTACCATGCTTTGCTTCCGCTATTACGGCCCAGAAGGCAAAAAGAATAACTGATTAGTATACTAAGGTCCCTGTAGTCACGTACTGCGGGGATTTTTTTGCGTGGATATTCACGATTTTGTGTGGATAAAGCTTTTGATAAATTTGTGCATGAAATGTGAATAACTGCAAAATCCCCACTTTTCTGTTAATATGTGGAAAAATGCTGAATGATCATTAACATGTTATTAACAGGGAAAATACCGTTGCTATAAAGTCTTATGCCACTTATTAACATATCCACAGGCCCTACTACTACGGCTACTATTTTTTTAAGAAATAATAATAATAATAATACATATTTGAACTACTCCCTCCTAACGCTTATGGCGTTTGAGGAGGGAGATTCCCACTT
>CALZDE010000205.1 GCA_945637225.1 uncultured Selenomonadaceae bacterium | reverse complement strand
TAAGATAGTATAATATAAAATAGATGAAAGTAAGTTTTTGAGGAGGTCGTTTTGTGGCTGTTATAGATATAGATAATATTATACATGGTTTAAATGATATGCAGAGGCAGGCAGTGGAGTGCTTAGAGGGGCCTTTGCTTATAATGGCTGGTGCTGGTTCAGGCAAAACTCGTGTTCTGACCTGCAGGATTGCTAATCTTTTGGCGCATGGTGTACCTCCTTACAGCATTTTAGCAATTACCTTTACCAATAAGGCCGCCTCGGAAATGAGAGAGCGTGTAGAGAAGATGATTGGAAATGGTTCTGAGGAACTGTGGCTTAGTACCTTCCATTCATTCTGTGCCCGTATTCTTCGCAGGGAAATTGAAAATCTTCCTCAGCTTGATTATAAGAAAAACTTTACTATTTATGATGCTTCGGATTCCTTGGGCGTGGTGAAGGCATGTCTGAAGGAAATGAATATAGATGATAAGGTTTTGCCTGCGAATGTGGTAATGAATGCTATTTCTAATGCCAAAAATCAGCTCATGGGACCTTTGGCTTACAGCAGAATGGTTGAAGGCTCAGATTTTAATAAGAAGAAAATTGCAGAGCTTTATCAGATGTACACTGGCCGTCTCAGAAAGAATAATGCACTTGATTTTGATGACCTTTTAATGCTGACGGTTACTCTTTTGCAGGAAAATGAGGAAGTCCGCCTTAAATATCAGAGACGTTTCCGCCACATTCTGATTGATGAGTATCAGGATACCAATGGTGCACAGTACGAATTGACCCGTCTTTTAGCTGATGGCTACCGTAATCTCTGTGTCGTAGGTGATGCGGACCAGTCCATTTACGGCTGGCGTGGTGCTGATATAAGCAATATTATGAATTTTAAAAGGGACTATCCAGAGGCTACTGTTATTAAGCTGGAGCAGAATTACCGTTCTACCAAGACTATTCTTGAGGCGGCAAATGGTGTTATTCACAATAATACCAACCGCATTCCAAAGGATTTATGGACTGATAATCCACAGGGTGAGCCGATTACTCTTTATTCTGCATTTAATGAGCGAGAGGAAGCTCAGTTTGTTACTAATACAATAGCTCGTCAGAAAAGTATGCATGATGTTTCCTATGGTGATATGGCGATTTTGTACCGTACCAATGCTCAGTCACGTGTTATAGAGGAAGGCTTGATGAAGGCTGGTATTCCTTATACCATTGTTGGCGGTTTACGTTTCTATGACCGTAAGGAAATAAAGGATATGCTGGCGTATCTCCGCCTTATTTATAATCCTGTTGATAATGTAAGTCTTTTGCGTATCATTAATGTTCCTAAGCGTGGTTTAGGTGACAGTTCATTACAGAAGCTTTCTGCTTATGCAACTGACAATGATATGTCGATTTTTGATGTTATTTCCCTGCCGGGAGAAATGGAAAATGTAGCCGGTTTAACGAAAAAGGCGAAAAATAGCTTAGAAGCTTTTGCTACATTTATTATGGAAGCTATTAATGTGTCTATGCTAAAGCCTGTGTCCTTCCTGCTTAATTACGTTATGGAAAATAGTGGCTATATCAAGGCTTTGCAGGAGGATAAGGCAGAGAAGAAAGAGGAAAATCAGTCACGTATAGAAAATCTGAAGGAATTTGTGGGCGTGGCTATGGATTTTGAGAAAAATGAGGATGAGCCTACTTTAGAAAATTTCCTCAGTAATGTGGCACTTGTTTCCGATATTGATAATGCTGATATGGGTGATGAAAGAGTAAATCTCATGACCTTCCATTCAGCTAAAGGCTTGGAATTTCCTGTTGTATTCATGGTCGGCATGGAGGAAGGTATCTTCCCAAGTTCACGTTCTATGTATAGTGATTTTGGCAGTGAAATGGAAGAAGAACGCCGTACCTGTTACGTAGGTATTACCAGAGCACAGAGAAAATTATACCTTACACATGCGTATCAGCGTATGATTTATGGCAGAACCTGCAATGGTGAAATTTCCCGTTTTGTTAAAGAAATCTCTGATGATTTAATAGACAGCGGTAAGAAAAAATCAAATATAGCTGGTACTTCCAAAAGCTTTGGGGGCGGTTTCAGTGGTGGCTTTAATGCTGGCAGTTTAAATAATAATAGAAGCGGTTTTTCAAGAAATCATTCTGTATCTGATAATAGCTTTATACCGAAGCATATAAGCGGTGCAAGAGATAATTCTGACAAGGGAAAGCCAATGTCAGGCTACGAAGCTATGAAAAATATTTTAAATAAAAAAAGTACTGCACCTGTTGTGCCAAATCCAATTGAAAATTGGAAAGCTGGCGATAAGGCTCGTCATGCTAAATGGGGTGTCGGTACTGTCATTTCTGTCGCAGAGAAAAATGGTGATATGGAATTAAAGATTGCCTTTGACGGTCAGGGCATTAAGACCTTGCAGAGACGTTATGCACCAATTGAAAAGATGTAATTTAGAGGGAATGGTGATCACATGGATAAGAAATTTTTTCATGAATTTATAGAACGGGGATTAGTAAAAAATAACAGGGATAATACTCCAAAGGCTCGTCATGAGGAAATGCCTTTACCAGAAAAGCCTTACAATCCACAGGCACCGATTATAAAGCTGACTGATCCAGATATTTTAGAAAATCCAGATGTGGGGTTTTTGGAATTGGTTGAATGCAGGAGTTCAATTAGAAGCTATACCAATGAACCTTTCACCATAAATGAATTATCCTATCTTTTATGGTGTACTCAGGGTGTAAAGCAGATGCTTTCCGATAGGGTTACACAGAGAAATGTTCCTTCTGCCGGCAGTCGTCATGCTTTTGAAACATATCTTTTTATTGATAAGGTGGAAGGATTGAAGCCTGGTTTATACAGATTTTTGGCAATTGGGCATGTGCTTCAGCCTGTTGATACCAGTGATGACGTAAAGGAAAGAATGCACAGCTGTTTTAATAAGGTGAAAATGTTTGAGGATGCGGCAATAACCTTTATATGGGCGGCCAATATGCCTCGCATGGAATATACATTTGGTGGCAGAGCATTGCAGTATCTTTATATTGATGCTGGGCATGTCTGTCAGAATCTTTATTTGGCGGCTTATACGATAAAAGCTGGTGTATGTGCCGTTGGTCATTTCCACGATTATGAAATAAATGAAGCTCTGGGGCTGGATGGCGAAAATGATTTTGTCGTTTATGCGGCTCATGTGGGGAAGGTGTAATAAATGGAAAATAAGAAAAATCCGACAATGGCGGTCTTTGCTCCAATGACAGGAAAGGTAATTGCCTTATCAGATGTGGAAAACTATAAGGATTTGGAGCAGGAAGGCGATGGTGTTGCCATTGTTTTTGAAGAGGGAACTGTTTATAGTCCAGTCAGTGGTATTGTACTGGAAATTGCTGACGATAAAAAGAATTTCTTTAAATTTGAGACTGATGAAGGTTTACAAATTATGGTATACCTAGGTTCACCAACCAATCGTTTTGATGTGTCAGCTTTTTCTGTTTCTGTCAAGGTGGGAAGTCGTGTACAGGCCGGTGATTTGGTAGCAGAGGTTGATATGAACAAGCTCTCCATGATGGGCTGTGAAAAGGTGGCTCCTGTTATTCTATGTGGTGGTGTAGAAGGTCTTATTATTCATCCAGGTACTGTTCATGTACTTGCTGGTGCAGGTGCGGTACTTACACTGGAGGATTTGCGCAATGCTACTCCAGAGGAAATTGCTGAAGCAGAGGAAAAGGCGGCAGAGGAGCTGGCGATTGCTTTAGGAAAACCAGTTCCAAAGAAAAAAAAGAAAACAAAGAAAAAAACTTCTACCAAAGCTAAAAAAGAAAATGATTCTGATACCGAAACAGAAGCTGAAGCTGAAGCAGAGCCTGAAACTCCACAGGAAAAAAGAAAAAATAAAATAAAGGAAGCAGAGGGCGATGCACTTGCTTTTCTGAAAAAACCAGGCAGTATTTTAAAAATTGGTTTAGCATTATTAGTCGTTACTGTGTTAATGGTAGCTTTGTTTGTAGCTATTTTTATGTTTATGCAGGGTAATTAACTAGGGGAATTTTATAACGACTAAGAGATGTCCCCCACTTCTATAAGTGGCGGGTACCTTATT
>CALZDE010000204.1 GCA_945637225.1 uncultured Selenomonadaceae bacterium | reverse complement strand
GCTTAATATCAGTACCACGGCCTGCCATATTGGTAGCAATGGTAACAGCACCCTTCTGACCTGCATCAGCTACAATTTCTGCTTCCTTCTCGTGGAATTTTGCATTCAGTACATTGTGAGGAATGCCCTTCTTGCTGAGAATAGCACTGAGCTGTTCGGACTGCTCAATAGAAGCTGTACCAATGAGGACAGGCTGGCCAGTAGAATGAATCTTTTCTACATCATTAGCAACTGCATTGTACTTAGCACGCTTGGTCTTGTAGATAACATCAGGCTGGTCAATACGCTTAACAGGCTTATTGGTAGGAACTACTACAACCGGTAATTTATAAATATTCAGGAACTCGTCTTCCTCAGTCTTAGCAGTACCAGTCATACCAGCCAGCTTATTGTACATACGGAAGTAATTCTGGAAGGTAATGGAAGCCAGGGTCTGAGACTCACGCTGAACCTCTAAACCCTCTTTTGCCTCGATTGCCTGATGAAGACCATCGGAATAACGGCGGCCTGCCATCAGACGGCCAGTAAATTCATCGACAATTACAATTTCACCATCACGCACTACATAATCCCTATCGCGAATCATAAGGGATTTAGCACGCAGAGCCGCGGTAAAGCAGTGAGAAAGCTCAATCTTAGATGGATCATAGAGATTTTCAATGCCTAAGATACGCTCAATCTTATGAACTGCTTCATCAGAAGGCGCAACAGTCTTCTGCTTCTCGTCAACAGTGTAGTCCTCGCCTTCCTTTAAGTTCTTAACAGCCTTTGCCATAATGACATAAGCCTCAGTAGACTTAGAGCCAGGACCGGAAATAATCAAAGGAGTACGTGCTTCATCAATGAGAATACTGTCCACCTCATCCACGATAGCGAAATTCAGTTCACGCTGAACCATCTGATTCACATCTACTACCATATTATCACGCAGGTAGTCAAAGCCATACTCGTTATTAGTACCAAAGGTTATATCACAATTATACGCATATTTTCTCTGTGGGAAATCCATATCATGCGCAATCAAGCCAACAGAAAGACCTAACGCCTTGTAGATACGGCCCATCCACTCACTATCACGCTTTGCCAGATAGTCATTAACGGTAATCATGTGAACGCCCTTGCCGGTAAGTGCATTCAGGTAAACAGGCAGGGTAGCTACCAGAGTCTTACCTTCACCGGTACGCATTTCCGCAATCTTGCCCTCATGGAGACAGATACCGCCAATCATCTGAACATCAAAATGACGCATACCCAGAACACGCTGAGAAGTCTCACGAACTACCGCAAAAGCCTCTGGCAAAATATCGTCAAGAGTCTCACCATTGGCAAGTCTTTCCTTAAATTCATCAGTCTTGCCAAACAGCTTATAATCGTTTAAGTTCTGCAGCTCTGGCTCGTAGCTGTTAATCTTGTCTACGATAGCACGCATACGCTTTATTTCTTTTTCGTTATTATCGCCTAAAAAACGCTTTATAAAACCAAACACCAAATATCACTCCTAACGGTACCTCAGTATCAAGATACCCCGTCTGTAAAAATATAAATTATCGTTATCTAAAAGCATACATATCTAAATTGTAACAGAATATGAGGAATAAGTCAAAACTTAATTTAAAAAGTTTGCAGCAAAAAGGAGCATCGCCCCAAAAGCAATGCCCCAATGAAATTTCTAAACTCTATTTCCGGATATCAGAGTACAATCAAACCTTCTCAGACTCAATAAGACCATACTTGTTGTCGGAACGACGATATACCACGCAAACCTCATCTGTCTCAGCATCACGATAAACAAAGAAGTCATGATTCAGCAGGTTCATCTGCATGATAGCTTCCTGAACATCCATAGGACGAACAGTAAACTTCTTCTTCTTAACTACTGGATACTCGTCATCTTCCTCAACAGATGCCTGTGGGATAGCTGCGAAAGCCTCAGTCTTCAGGGAACCTCTCTTGAAACGGCGCTGAATCTTGGTCTTATGCTTGTGAATCTGACGCTCCAGCTTCTCAATAACCAGGTCAATGGAAGTATACATATCCATTGTAGCTTCCTCACCGCGAAGCAGCACGCCCTGAACTGGTACAGTTACCTCTACCATGTGGCGGTCCTTGGAAACGGTAAGAAGTACAGATATTTCTCCTACCTCGTCAAAATACTTGGTAACCTTGCCGATACGCTTCTCTACATACTCACGGATAGCTGGAGTAATCTCAACGTTCTTTCCTCTGATAGTGAATGCTGCCATTCGACACATCCCCTTTCTGTCTTTTATACTTATATGTTTCGACACCATTTACAAAATTCCTGCTTGTTTTTCAAAAATTTTCAAAAATTTGTTCGGAAGATAAGAAATCCGCCCCCACAAAAATGGAAGCGGATAAAAGAGTTAGCCGTATATTCAGTTAGTCACTTTGACTTATAATATTACTGCTTAACAACGTTGGAAGCCTGTGGGCCACGAGCACCCTCAACGATTTCAAACTCTACAGCCTGACCCTCGTTCAGAGTCTTAAAGCCCTCATCCTGAATAGCGGAGAAATGTACGAATACATCGCCACCATCCTCACGCTCGATGAATCCGTAGCCCTTTTCAGCACTAAACCATTTTACCTTACCAACCATGCTAGAACCTCCCTAGATTAAAACAAAACACAAAATGAGTCACTATGTAAAATTATACTACCTAAAATTTCCGTAGTCAACTATTGACTGACTACTATGCAACGTATTCAAAAAAAAAGTTATTGCATAACTCTTCTTTATGTATAAAAATAAGTTATGCCTCTATTGCATTAACTTATTGAAGTATAAATATGCTCTTTTATGAAAATTTTACAAAAAAAATCGAGGACTCTGGCGAGTCCCCGATTTGTAATGTCTTAGTATGAATACAAAGATCAAAAATTAACCGTTGCGGCGTGCCTGGAAACAGTCACGGCAATATACTGGACGGTCATTCTTTGGCTCGAATGGAACCTCAGTCTCCTTGCCACACTCAGCGCAGGTAACAGTAAACATCTGACGCTGCTCTCTCTCACCACCATCACGGTTGCGACGTCTCTTGTCACGGCAGTCGCGGCAGCGTACTGGCTTGTTCTCAAAGCCCTTCTCTGCATAAAATTCCTGCTCGCCTGCAGAGAAAATGAAATCCTTGCCGCAATCCTTACACTTTAAAGTCTCGTCTACGTAAGCCATGAAAAAAATCTCCTATCTGTGTTGTTCGGAATATCCCATCTGTACCTCACTTAAAAACCCTCACAGGTGGAAAATGTGACGAAGAGACATATCCTTGATTAATCCTACACATATTATACCTCAATGTTGCAAAAAAAGCAAGAAAAAAAATTATTTCATACATATTTTTTTATCATTTCTGCACATTTTCATATATTTATTTCTTTTAAGTCTAATTTTTATATGTTTTTATATGTTTTCTAGCACTTCAACCAGCTTTGCACCGCTGGTTTCTACATAATCAGCATGGACGAGCAATTCCTTTGGTGGCTTATGAACACCGCCATAGGCAATGCCTACATCAGCGTACTTTAAGATAGGAATATCGTTGTAGCTGTCGCCAACGCCAACCACATTTGGATAATAGGTGCTAATCATTTGCATTACTGCATCCTTATTAAGAACAGATTCCACGCCAGTTATCATGCCGTCTTCCACGATAGCCTTTGATGAAAACACCTGACAGCCAAGCTTCTGGGCAATAGGTGCCACCCACGTATCAAGATTGCAGGTCACAATAATACAGTACTTTTTATTCCTTCTAATAAATTTGTAAATATGAGGATCAAGAACCAGCTGGCTCATAACAATTCTTGCCCTATATATTGGAATCTCCTTCAGCATATCCACTCTCTGACGAAAAGACTTTTCAAAGTCCACTTCTCCCCTGACAGTACGTTTTGTCAGCTCATCCATAACAAATCCCGCATCAGGACCAACCTCCTTTGCCAGGCGTGGCAATGATTCCTCTACTGTAATGGTGCCATCCAAATCAAATACATATGTTCTATCCACAAAAAATCCGCCTTCCCCTCATAAAACTGCTATTCGCCCTGCCGGCAATACTTAGCCCAAATCCCTCTATATGCT
>CALZDE010000203.1 GCA_945637225.1 uncultured Selenomonadaceae bacterium | reverse complement strand
CAGAAAGCACTCAATCATCTTTAGTTGACAATATGTTTACAATGATTTATTATAATAGTAAAATTTAAAATCATCATTAATTAAGTAATCATTATTGATTAGGAAAGAAGGTGCTATTTTAATGACTAGAGAAGATTTTATAAATATCCTCGCTGATAAATATAGCTGTTTGCCAGATTATCCATGGGAAGACGATAATGAATCCGCTGTTTTCAGACACAAAGTCAGCAAAAAGTGGTTTGCTTTATTAATGAATATTTCTGCCGATAAAATTGGTAAAAACAGCACTGAAAAAATCTGGGTTGTAAATCTAAAAGCCGATAAATGGAATATCAGCGATTTAAAAATGGAACAGGGAATTTATACTGCATATCACATGAATAAAGTGCATTGGATAACAGTAAATCTTGCTGAAGTAAATACCGTTATGATTGAAAAATTATTAGAAGAAAGCTTTAACCTAACGAGAACCAAAAAGGATTTTTAATATGAAGTAACTGGCTCCAGCCATTCATTTGAGGTTTCTTCTCCTGGGACTTCAATTGCCAAATGACTGAACCAGCTGTCAGGTGCCGCACCATGCCAATGCTTTACTTCCGCAGGAATATTAATGCAGTCACCCGGCTTCATTTCCACAGGCTCTTTGCCTTCTTCCTGATAATATCCCCTGCCAGCTACGCAGACAAGAATCTGACCACCGCCACTTTTCGCATGATGAATATGCCAGTTATTTCTGCATCCAGGCTCAAAGGTCACATTGAAAATACCTACCTGAGATTTAGATACTGGAGCTAAATAACTTTTGCCTACAAAATACTGTGCATAGGCTTCGTTTGCTTCACCAATAGGGAAAATCATTTCCTTTGCATGGGCACGCATAGCTTCATCCTCGTAAGGAAGATCACCTTCGCCATTAGACCAGATTTCCTTTGCTAAATTAAATACCGCCCAGCCCTTTGGCCAGCCAACATAGAATGCGACATGAGTTATTATTGCGGCAATTTCCTTTTGAGTTACGCCATGTGCCTTTGCATTTTCTAAATGATACTTTAATGAGGAATCAATAATTCCTGAGGACATAAGGGCAACCACAGTAATGATACATCTGGTCTTGACATCTATCTCCTGATTATTCCAGTTTTCACCAAATAAAACATCATCATTAAAATGAGCAAATTCTGGTGCAAATTCACCAAGAGCTGTTCTGCCTGCTGTCTGAGTAATCTTTTTTTCCATTTCTATCTTCCTTCCTTAAACATGTTATTTTCCCATGCCTGCTGCAATTTCCTTCATGCGTTCACGAACATTTACATGAAATGGACAGCGTGGCTCACATTCACCACAGCTATTGCAGTCTGAGGCAAGGCGATTTAAAGCAAAATAATGTTCTTTAGCAAGACCGTCTCCATTTTTAGCGAGGTCATAATACTTATTTACATCACCGATATTTATCCCTACTGGACATGGCTGACAGTGGTTGCAGTATATACATACCCCCTCTGTTACAGCCGCATTCCCGCCTAAAATACTTATATACTCCCTCTGCTCCGGTGTAGCGGTAAGGTATTCAAAAGACGCTTTCATTTCCTCCATGCTCTTAACACCTGCCACACAGGAAATTACCGCTGGCCAGTCAAGGCAATACTGCACGCATTGAGAGGTTGTCATAGCTTTGCCAAAAGGACTATTGGAAGCCGACAGAAGCTTTCCGCCAGCATAGCACTTCATAACAGTAATACCTACACCACGCTTTTCAGCCTCGGCATAAAGCTCGGCACGTTCCTGACTCACCCTGAGTCCTTCGCTTGTGTTTTCAAAGTCATAGGCAGGATTAAGGCTGAACATAAAGGTATCCATAAGCCCTGTCTGCAAAAATTTCTTGCTTATATCTACAGAATGAGAAGAAAAGCCAATGTAGCGGATTTTCCCCTGCTCCTTCAGCTTTACCGCATAATCCAAAAGACCATTGTTAATAACCGCATCAAAATCATCAGTCTGATCGATATAATGAAGCATACCTATGTCACTGTCACCACTGCCGTATATCTTCAGTTCACGCTCAAAGGCTTTTTTAGTTTCCTCCAAGTCACGTGTACGGTCGGTAACACCAGCCATATTAGTATAAGAACCGATATGGAACTGAGCAATTACATCCTTACGACGGCTCTGCATTCCTCGTGCTATGGCTTCTGCTGGCCCTGCTGTCGGCATAATCATATCAAGAAGATTAACACCTCTCCCTAGTGCATAATCCACAATCTGCGTTATTTCCCTGTCTGAAGCTTCGTGAAGTGAGCCTATTCCCAAGGAAATAGCACTTATTTTCTGTCCCGTATGAGGCATTTCACGATAAAGCATATCGCCATCAGATTTAGAAACTAAGTCATTGTCACCATTGTTATAATCATTTCCTATCACATTGGCACTGCTGCCACTAAGCTGACCATAATCATAAGTACCCAATACCGCACCAACAGCACCGATACCGAGGTATTTCAGAAATGTACGTCTATTCATTTTCTTTCACCTCTAATCTTTTCCTCTGCAAATACCTCTGTAAATTGTAAAAACCTATTGCATAAAGTCCCATCATGCAAAGAAGCATAATATAGTATACTCCAGCTGGAAACTGCGAAGTAAGCGTACCAAATATATGCTTCATAATCAGCCTGTCACCCACATGGTCGAGACGAGATAAAGCACAGCCAGTCCAGCCAATAATGACTAGAATCCAAAAGGACAATGTTGGCTTTGATTCAAGGGACTTTAAGAAAGAAATCTTTTTCAGCCTGTTCCAAAGACCTGTCCAATGCATACCGATGTGCATACCGCTAAGTATCACCATGAAATATGAACTTGCAATATGAAGCTGATGAACAAACACACTTCTATGAAGCTCGACTCCAACCCATAATTCCCTAAAAATACGGTTTGAAATGATAATTCCCGTACTAAGTGCTGTTATAAAGGAAATTACCAGCAAAATCCCCAAAACAGTCTGCAATAGGCGAAGCTTTCCCCACGAACCGCTAAAAAATCCAGTGAACCAACGCCTATTGAGGATAAGATGCCAAAGTCCGCCTGCTAAGAAAACTAGTCCCAATGCTTCATGAAATAACTGAGGCAAAAAGTGATACCCCATTGTCAGCAATATTAATAAAAGTAAACTGATATTCAGGATAAATCGTTTCACTATTTACTAGCACTTCCTTCTGTAACAATTACAAATTTTCACCTATCTTAAATGCCATATCGCCAAATTCAGAGCGTTCCACAAGCTGACGGGAACCACAGCCAACACCTAATACCTTGCCTACATCCTGCCATTCCATATATCTTACTAATGTATCATAATGATTTGAAATAGCGTCCATAGTCCAGTCAGCACTATTATAAGCAGTAGCAATCAGAAGTGATTTCTTGCCATGAAGCTGTCCTGTACGTGAATAAAATCTGTCTATTACAATTTTTAACTGTGCAGACATTCCATAATAATAAAGTGGTGTTGCCAATACCAGCATATCCGCTTCAAGCATTTTTGGCATTAAATCTGTGGAAATATCATCTCTCCAAATACAAGGGCCATCCATATGACACATATCACAGCCACGACATGGATGAGTGTACGCATTTCCTGCATCAAAGGTAAAAACCTCATGACCTGCTTTTTCCGCACCTTCAATAAACTTACTAGCTAAGTAAAATGATGTAGATTCTTCCTTTGAATGTGGACTGCTAGAAATTACTACAATTTTCATATTCTTACCTCCCGATATACTTCCTTTGGGAATATCCTGTGTCTTACTCGTATCTTCAGCTAAGGCAGACATACCGCAGCCGCTAAGAAAAAGAGTCATAGAACCTAACATGCCCATTTTTATAAATTCCCGTCTGTTCATACACACACCTCACACAAGAAAATTTCCTACGCAGCTACGTTTTTATTAAATTATAAAATATATGCCTTAGATTATCAAATACATATATTAAATGCCTTACATACCTAAAAAGTATTTTAATACAATAATCATATCTAAAATCACATATTACAATGCCCTCGATCGTATTCCATGCCTTACACATCCAAAATTTTTAGATCAATCACGTAATAAA